>JAIRSB010000048.1 GCA_031255655.1 Spirochaetaceae bacterium
CCCTGCATAATATCAAAAACATTTTCGTCTTTGCTTCCGTCTGGGGCAGTTTCCTTCTTTTTTGAATTACCGTGAAGGTCAACTATATATATTTTGTCAAAGCTGTTTAACAGATTCCACCTCATACCGCGAAATGTTGGGTTATCAAGAAAACTATGATTATTGATATACGCCAACACCCCTTCGCCGTATTTTTCAATAAAGTTTTGACCATAGCGGATAAACTTTACATAATCATCATTTAGCCACTTTGAATTTCTTTCTTTTAGTTTCTCAACGCCGCCCGGCTCTTTTTTATAAGGCAGCAGAAAATCATCGGAAGTGATATTCGCACTCTCACCCGAATACGGCGGGTTGCCAAGAACTACCATTACCGGAGTATCGCGCTTAATTTTATTTGCTTCGTTGGCTTCTTTGGCAAGCCATTGTTCCATAAGAGGTTCGAAAACTTTTTTCGGCGGCTCCTCGAGACTGTTAGTCAAATACACCTGCAGACGGCTGTCGCCTTTGAAAATATATCCGGTTTCCTTGAGTTTCATGTCAAGTTTGAAATGCGCCATGGCATACGAGGCCATAAGGATTTCAAAACCGTTTACACGCGGGATTAAATGCTTATCGCAGTAATCAGGCCATGCGCCTTTGTTGTTGGCAAAATAAGCGTAAATAACGTCGATAACTTCAGCAAGGAAAGTCCCCGTTCCGGCGGCGGGGTCAAGAATCTGCACCCTATGGAATTCTATTTCGCTTTCCGGTTCTCCGTCTTTCCCTTCTTTTCCAGCTTTTTCTAAAACGGTGCGCTTAATTTTAGAATGATCGGCAAGACCGTTTTGCAAATGGAATTCAGTTTTAAGAATATCGTCAACAGCACGAACAATAAATTTGACAGCCGGGACGGGGGTATAATACACGCCCCTGGTTTCCCGTAACGCGGGGTCATATTCGGCAAGAAAGGTTTCGTAGAAATGTATGTAAGGGTCTTGCGACGCCTTGTAAAATTCCTTTTGTATATCTTCAACGGCAACACAATTAAAAAGGTCTGCCAGCGCGTCCACTATCCAGATGATTCGGCTGTCGAGGTTTATCCCTGCTACATAGTTGAAAAATTTCCGCAGAAACGGGTTCGACTGCGGTATCAACTGCGCGGCAAGATAGCGGGTAAATGGCTGATTGTCTTGCTGATTAAGGCGCGCCGCGAAAAGCCCGTAGGCCAGGGTCTGCGCGTATATGCCGGCAAATTCCGGTATTTCAAGGCTGTGAATAAGTATTTTCTTAAAACCCTCATACTGGCCGTAAAGCGTGTCATCGTCCACTTTCTCTTTTTTCTTTTCCTGAAGCGCGTTTCTTATGACCTCCGCAAGCAGCTTCGCTTTAGCGGCCATCATCTTTGCCAACTGCTCTGAATTGCAAATCGTCTTGCCGGAATACGTTGTAAAGCGCTCCATTAGTTCAAGGAACACGCCGAACTGCTTTTTGTCCTGAACTATCCTGCCGCCTCCCTTATCCTCATTCGCCAGCGACACCTCTGCAAGCAATTCGCCATCGACAAAAAGCTGGAATACGAGGTAATTGGTTATAATCAGGTTTCCAAGCGACTGCTTGTAGCGGTCAAACTGCGCTTTGTTTTGTTTGCCCTCAACGCCTACGGGGATGTCTTTAGTTTCTATATAACCCAGCGGGACGCCGCCTTTCGTAACAATGTAATCCGGCGCGCCGCAGGCAATATGCTTCGGCTCGTTTGTTATGCCAAGACCGCTTGTTGCGCTTTCCAAAAGCGTTTTGAGCGCTGGGCGGTAGCTGTGCTCGGTAGCCCGCCCGCCTTGGTAGAGCTTGTCAACTTCGTCAAGATAACGGCCTACAGCGGCGTAAGAATCTGTCATACCCTCATCCTATCAGGCCGCACGGCGAACCGCTAGCGCGGTTTCCTCCGCGAAACACGGGCGGACGGTACGGTGTGCAGCCGCCAAAGCCGGAAGCGGCTGGGAACGCGCAGCGAACTGCGCCCGGAGCGTCTGCGGGTATTCTTTTAGGTATAGTTGGGTACGTAAAAAGCGTACCCGGAGTATGCAAAAAGCGTACTTAGGGTATGCAAAAAGCGTACTCAGGGTACGTAAAAAGCGTACTCGGGGTACGTAAAAAGCGTACCCGATTATCCTCAAAAATATAGAAATCATTGATGGCCTCGACGGCTTATATAAAAAATTTGACGGCAGATATGTTAGGCATTAGAATAATGATATGCCGGACATTAGAATAACTGTATGCCGGACATAAACTCAAACCAAAAATCTGTGATTTAAGGAGAAAAAGTACAATGAGTACAGCTATCGACCTAAACGTCATTGACGACGTTATCAAGGTGTGGGGCGCAAAGCCTGGCTCGATCATCCCGATCTTGCAAGGCGTACAGGAGAAATACAACTACCTGCCGCCTGAAACCTTCCCCTATGTGGCCCAAAAACTGGGCGTCAGCGAGGCCCGTATTTACGGAGTTGCCACGTTCTATGAGAACTTTTCCTTGCAGCCAAAAGGAAAATTCATCATTAAGGTGTGCGATGGCACGGCTTGCCATGTCCGTAAGTCAATTCCCAACCTCGAACGCCTGCGTTCCGAACTGGGGCTTTCGGAAAAGAAAATCACCACCGACGACCTGGGCTTCACTGTCCAGACGGTGGCCTGTCTTGGCGCTTGCAGTCTTGCTCCCGCGCTGATGGTTTCGGACGGCGCTTCGGAGAAGGTGCACGCGAATGTAACGCCGGATAATGTGGTTACTATTCTTAACGAGCTTAAAGCGAAATTATAGGAGGTGGAAATGTCTAAACTAAACAGCAGGGAAGCGCTGCAAAAAGCGCGCGAGGCTTACAAAAAATCGCTGGACGCCCAAAAGCGCAAGATACTAATCTGCGCCGGAAACGGTTGTATAGCGTCCGGTTCACTGGAAGTTTACGCCAAAATCAAAGAGATTATCGAGGCGAAGAACATTCAGTGTTCGCTGGAAATGAAAGAGGAACCGGGCCACGCTTCAGGTTTCAAAAAGGGCGGCTGTCCGGGTTTTTGCAACCAGAGCGTGCTAATGCTTGTCGAGCCGGAAGGCTGGTTGTACACGAAGGTTAAGCCGGAGGATGCGGAAGAAATCGTTGAAACCACGATAAAAGGCGGCAAGCCTGTCGAACGTCTTGCCTACAAAGACGCGGACGGAAAAGCCATCCTCAAAAAAGCGGATATACCCTTTTACAAGAAGCAGACTCGCATCGTGCTTGAACAGTGCGGCGAGATTGACGCGGAAAACATCAGGGAGTACATCGCTGTCGGCGGTTACACCGCGTTTGAGAAAGCGTTGTTCGACATGACGCAGGAGGAAATCTGCAAAGAGGTTACCGACAGCAATCTTCGCGGGCGCGGCGGCGCGGGTTTTCCCGCAGGCAGGAAGTGGGGTGACACTCTCAAAGCGCAGGGCTCGCCCAAATACGTGATCTGCAACGGCGACGAGGGCGACCCGGGCGCATTCATGGACCAGTCCGTTATGGAGGGCGTGCCTCACCAGATGATAGAGGGAATGCTGATTGCGGCGAAGGCTATCGGCGCAAATCAGGGCTACATTTATGTTCGCGCCGAGTATCCGCGTGCGGTTGACCGTCTCCGCCTTGCCATTAAGCAGGCTACAGAGATGGGGCTGTTGGGCGATAACATACTGGGCACGGATTTCAGCTTCAACCTAATCATATACCGCGGCGCGGGCGCGTTTGTCTGCGGCGAGGGTTCCGCCCTGATGGGTTCCATTGAGGGGCGGCGCGGTATGCCTCGCGTGAAGCGCTACCGCTCGACTGAACGCGGTCTGTACGAAAAGCCGACTGTGCTTAACAATGTCGAAACCTACGCGAATGTTCCGCTTATCATCAACAAGGGGGCGGCGTGGTACAAGGGCATAGGCACTGAAGGCAGCCCGGGGACAAAGACTTTCGCCCTCACCGGGAAAATCGTCAACACTGGTCTTATCGAAGTTCCGATGGGTACGAAGCTGCGCGAAATCATCTATGATATTGGCGGCGGTATCCAGAACGGCAAGAAATTCAAAGCGGTGCAGATTGGCGGGCCTTCCGGTGGTTGTCTTACTGAAGACGACCTGGATATGGAGCTTGATTTCGATTCGGTGCCTAAAGCAGGCGCGATAATCGGTTCTGGCGGTCTTGTCGTAATGGATGAGACAAACTGCATGATAGAGATTGCCCGTTTCTTCATGAAATTCACCCAGAAAGAATCCTGCGGGAAGTGTGTGCCCTGCCGTGAGGGGACGCTTCGTATGCTGGAAATCCTTGAGCGCATCGTAAATGGCGCAGGGAAAGACGGCGATATTGAGCTTTTGGACGAGCTTGCGCTTACTGTTTCTAAGGCGGCTCTTTGCGGGCTTGGGAAAACGGCCCCGAATCCGGTGCTTAGTACGCTGAAGCGTTTCCGCAACGAGTACGAGGACCACATACAGAAGCATAAATGCACTGCCGGTGAATGCAAGAAGCTGAAAAACCTTAGTATTGACCCGTCAAACTGCGCGGGCTGCGGCGCGTGCGCCAAGAACTGTCCTGCCGATGCTATTTACCAGCAGGATAAGGTTATGGAAGGCAAGAAGAAGGCGTACTATGTGATTGACCAGGACAAGTGTATCAAGTGCTTTGCCTGTATCGAAAAATGCAAATTTGATGCTGTGAAAGAGGAGGCGTAAGATGGCTGATAAACAGTTTATTGTAATAGACGGCGTTGCCGTAGAAATGGAAAAGGGCTTAAATGTTCTGGAACACGCGAAAAAGGCTGGTATTGATATACCTGCTTTTTGCTATACGCCGGAATTGTCCGTTTACGGGGCCTGCCGTATGTGCCTTGTAGAAATCGTTGACCAGCGCACGGGGCGCACGTCGCTTGATTCGTCATGCTCGCTGCTTCCTAAGCCCGGCATGGTGATAAAGACGAACACGGAAAAGCTGCGTATGTACCGCAGAAACATTCTTGAGTTGCTGCTTGCCAATCATTGCCGTGACTGCACAACTTGCGAGCAAAGCCGTAATTGCAAGCTGCAAGCCTTTGCCGACAGGTTCGGCATTACGGGTGTGCGTTACCCGCAGCTTAGTCCCGAACCAAAACTGGACGATTCTTCGCGCTGTATAACGAAGGATGCCAGCAAGTGCATTCTTTGCGGCTGCTGCATTCGTATGTGTAACGAGATTCAGGGTGTCGGCGCCATCGACTTTGCGCATCGCGGGAGCGAAATGGAGGTTTCCTGCGTCGCTGAGAAGGATCTGGGGGCGTCCGTCTGCGTGGGCTGCGGGCAGTGCGCGGCGGTCTGCCCGACTGGGGCTCTCACGGTCAAGAATGAAACCAAGCGTGTGATGAAGTTCATTGATGACAAGAATGTTAAGGTGTCCGTGCAGATTGCGCCTGCCGTGCGTGTGGCTGTCGGCAACGCTTTCAGTATTCCGCCGGAAGAGAATACTTTTGGCAGGCTTGTGGCTGCGCTGCGCCGCATTGGGTTTGACGAAGTGTACGACACGAATACTGCCGCCGACATGACTATCATCCAAGAGGCTGCCGAGTTGCTTAAGCGGCTTGAAGGCAAGCCTGAATGGCCGCTGTTTACTTCGTGCTGTCCAGCGTGGGTGTCTTATGTCGAAAAGCATCACCCGGAGGTTATGCCTCATGTATCGACGACGCGCTCGCCTATGCAGTTGTACTCTGGCACATACAACAAGGATGGCGCAAATGCGGTGCGCGGCGCGATTATGCCGTGTGTGGCCAAAAAGTATGAGGCTGCCCGCAAGGAGTTTGAGAAGGGGGGCAAGCCTTATGTGGAGTTTGTTCTTACTTCGCAGGAAGTAATCCGCATGATAAAGGAAGCGGGGATTGACTACGCGAACATTGTGCCGGAGGCTATCGAGGGCAAGTGGGGCAATGCTACCGGCGCGGCTGTTATATTCGGTGTTTCCGGCGGTGTTATGGAGGCGGCTTTGCGTTACGCGCTGTACGCTCTCAAACTGAATACGCCTGAAAACTATCTTGCTGTTGCTGAATCGGGGATACGCGGTATTCCGCGCGCGGACGCTAAGGCGGGGGCTTTGGCGGATGGCATAAAGACTGCCGACATAAAGCTGGGCGATATGACGTTGAAGGTGGCGGTTGTTTCCGGTCTTGCCAACGCCGGCGCGCTAATCCAGCGTATAAAGGACGGCGAACATTTCGACTTTGTTGAGGTGATGGCTTGTCCGGGTGGTTGTATTGGCGGCGGTGGTCAGCCTCCTGCAAGCTGGGATGTTAAGGGCGAGCGAGCTAAGGGTTTGTATTTGGCCGACAAAGAGTACGAGTTCAAGAGTGTTGAACAGAATCCCGTGATGAAAGAGTGGGCGAGTTTGATGGGCGGCGAGCACGCCGAGCACGAAAACTGGCACATACACTACGCGGGTCACGGCGGCGGTCACCTCTAACGGTTGTTTGTGTCGCTGGCGCCGCCAAACAAACGCCCTCCCGAAAGGGAGGGCGTTTTTGTTGCCGTGGGCGGACCGGGGCGGCGGACTTGCGGACTGATTAATAAGCAGTGGGGTTGGATATTTTTTCCGGTTCCATAAAGAAAAATAGGCGGTAAACAGGGAATACAAACCCCGTTACCAGAAGGCAACAAAGAAAGAAAAGCGGACTTTGCTTGGCGAATTCACC
>JAIRSB010000055.1 GCA_031255655.1 Spirochaetaceae bacterium
TGTCCACGCGAACTCTTGACGGATACGCGATTACCTTACCGCCGGTGCTGTCTTCGATGGTTATATCGTTGTATTTGATTTCCTCGAACTCCACCTCAACATTCACGTGGTCGTCAGGCATCGTGAAGCTATAGCCTTGAGCCGTAGTGGTGTCGATATACTCTATAACATCGTTTTCATCAGACACTTTGCTTATTTTTAGGCTTTTTAGATCGTATCCCTCCTTGGGATATACATACAGGTTTACCTCTGCTTCCTTGCTGTCTTTGGGCACTTTCAGCGGATACGCGATTACACTGCCGCCGATGTCGTTTTTGATGCCGGGTTTGATATTGATGTTTATCTCGTTGTATTGGATTTCCTCGAAGTCCGCCTCCACCGTTACGCTGTCGTCAGACGGCATCGTGAAGCTGTACCCGTACTCCGTTTTTTCAGACTTTATGTCCCCCCCCCCCCCAGCACTCCGTTTATCTTTAGGCTTCCGTTCACAAGGCGGTAATCCTCTTTCGGGTACACGAACAGGCTTACTTTCTCAACGCTTCCGGCGGGTATCACGGACGGATACGGTATTATCTTGCCGTTTTCTTTTTCAACGGGGCTTACTTTGTTGTATTCGGCGGCGCTGTCCAGTATCACTACGAGAAAATCCGCGCTCTTTTCGGGGGACTTCTCCGCGCTCACGGTTATTTTCAGGTTGTTATTCGGCGTTTCGCTGTTAAAGCCTGTAACTTTGTATTCCTCGGGCGGCAGTATCATGCTGCCGGCCTCGGTAACGGCGATTACTTCCAGTCCTATTTCTTCCCAGCCGGGTTCTTCCTCTCCTGTGGTGAACACGTTGGGCCACGGCAGGCGGTTTATGATTAGCTCTTCTATCTGTGAGGTTTCGGGTCTCTTGATGCGTTCCATAAACGGTTTATCCCAGAGGTGGCACTGTGTAAGCAACATGGCGCAAAGCGCCGGAAACAGTAAGACTTTTTTCATTGGGTCGACTCCTTTTTGATGTGCCCCGCAATGGAAGGGGCTCAGGTTTTCATAGTATAGTCTTATTTTCGGCAGCGTGTCAACGAACTGATAGTGTTGTAATCCGGCAACACCCCGCCAGCCCCGTCATTGCGAGCCTCCGCAGGGGGCGAAGCAATCCAGTCAAAGCCGCCGCCGCACTGCTGGATTGCTTCGGCACTACGTGCCTCGCAATGACGGCTGCCGCCGCCGCCCTGCGTCATCACCTGACAACGTACTGCGTCAACACCTGACGCCGTATTGCGTCATCACCTGACACCGTACTGCGTCGTAACCTGACGCCGTATTGCGTCATCACCTGACGCCGTACTGCGTCAACACTTGACGCCGTACTGCGTCAACACTTGACGCAGTATTGCGTCAACACTTGACGCCGTACTGCGTCATCACTTGACGCCGTACTGCGTCATCACCTGACGCCGTACTGCGTCATCACTTGACGCCGTAGTGCGTCAACACTTGACGCCGTACTGCGTCAACACTTGACACCGTACTGCGTCAACACTTGACACCGTACTGCGTCATCACCTGACGCAGGGCGGCGTCATCACCTGACAACGTACTGCGTCAACACTTGACGCCGTATTGCGTCAACACTTGACGCCGTATTGCGTCAACACTTGACGCCGTACTGCGTCAACACTTGACGCCGTACTGCGTCAACACTTGACGCCGTACTGTGTCATCACTTGACGCCGTACTGCGTCATCGCTTGACGCCGTACTGCGTCATCACCTGACGCCGTACTGCGTCATCGCTTGACGCAGGGCGGCGGCGGCAAATGCCCTCACTCACGAGGAGGCCCGCCGGAATGACTTACAACCCCCAATCGACACACGTCATTGCGAGCCTCCGCAGGGGGCGAAACAATCCACAGTCAAGCCACTGCCGCACCGCTACAACACCGCCGTCAGTTAATCACCGCCGGGTGGCGTTCCGTTTTGCGGGCTTAAAACGTTTCAGGCGCAGTGCGTTTATCAACACTGATACAGAACTCATGCTCATGGCGGCGGCGGCGAACATCGGGTTTAGGAGCGGTCCGCCGAACAGATACAAGGCGCCGGCTGCTATTGGAATGCCAAGCGTGTTATAACCGAATGCCCAGAACAGGTTTTGCTTTATGATGCGGATTGTCTGTTTACTCAAATTGATGGCGGCGGGGACGTCCATTATGTCGCTGTGCATAAGCACAATGTCCGCCGACTCCATGGCAACATCAGTTCCGCTGCCGATAGCTATTCCGACGTCAGCCTGAACCAGAGCGGGTGCGTCATTGATGCCGTCTCCCACCATAGCGGTTGTCCGCCCCTCGTTTTGCAGGCTTTTTACTTCGGCGGACTTATCTTGCGGCAAAACTTCGGCAAGCACTCGTCCTATGCCAATCTGTTTGGCTATGGCGGCGGCGGTTTTTTTGTTATCGCCGGTTATCATCACGGTTTCAATGTTCATCTGTTGAAGGATTTCAACCGCTTCTTTGCTGCCGGATTTTAACACGTCCGCCACAGCCACAATTCCGGCGGCTTTCCCGTCCAGAGCGATGTACATGGGTGTTTTGCCTTCGCCCGCAAGGCGGTCGCTGTCCGCTTCCAATGCCGCAAGTGGTATGCTCCGCTCCTCAAGGAGTTTCCGGTTTCCGGCCAGAACCATCTGCCCGTTTACGGACGCTTCAATGCCGCGTCCGGGCAGGGCCTGAAAGTTTTCCGCGTTGAGCAGCTTTAATCCCCTGCTGTTCGCGCCGTTCACGATGGCTTGTCCCAGCGGATGCTCCGAGCCTTTTTCGGCAGAGGCTGCCGTTTGCAGCAGCAGGTTTTCGGCGGAGGCCGGCGCGGCAAAGCAGCCCTGAGCGGCTATGATGTCGGTAACTTCGGGTTTGCCTTCGGTTAGCGTCCCTGTCTTGTCGAAGACTATGGTGTTTATCTTGTGTGTGGTTTCGAGCGCGCCGCCGCCTTTTATCAGAATGCCGTTTTCCGCCCCTTTGCCGGTGGCTACCATGATGGCGGTGGGTGTCGCAAGGCCGAGTGCGCAGGGGCAGGCTATTACCAGCACGGAAATGAAGATGGTAAGGGAGAACTCCAGTGCGCTTTTGCCCGTTGGCGGGTTTACCGCGCCGGACGAAGCTGCCACAAACCACGCCGCGCCGGAGAGCAGCGCGATGGCGCACACGATTGGCACGAAATAACCTGAAACTACGTCCGCTAACTGTGCTATCGGGGCTTTAGAACCCTGCGCATCTTCCACAAGACGGATAATCTGCGCCAACGCTGTTTCGCCGCCGACTTTCTCTGCCCTAAACCGCAGCGCGCCGTTGACGTTTATTGTCGCGCCGTAAACCATATCTCCGGCTTTTTTGTCTACCGGCATGCTTTCGCCCGAAAGCATAGCTTCGTCTACGGCGCTTTGCCCGTCTATCACAACGCCGTCTACGGGGATTTTTGCGCCCGGTCTAACCATGATTACATCGCCCGGAACTACCTCGTCGATGGGTATTTCTTTTTCGGTGTATCCGCCCGCGCCGTCTTCTGTAATGAGCGTCGCCGTTTTGGGTGCAAGAGCGATTAGGCCTCTTATCGCCTCGCTTGTGCGCCCTTTTGACACTGCTTCAAGCGATTTGCCCAGCAGTATAAGGGCGATAATCACTCCGGCGGTTTCAAAATAGAGGGATTCTACCGCGCCGGAATCGCCTTGCGCTATTTTGATCGTGTTATGGCAGCTATATATCAACGCTGCCGAAGTTCCGATTGCGATTAGGCTGTCCATGTTCGGGCTTGCGTGCAGCAGGTTCTTAAAACCGGTGGAGTAAAATTTGTTTCCGGCGATTATGACCGGTATTACAAGCAAAAGTTCGGCAAGTGCGTAGGCGAGCGGGAAATGCATTGGCGACAACTCTTTCGGAAACGGCAGTGTGAACGCTTTTATCATGGGAACCATGGCGATGTAAAGCAGCGCAAACCCAAAAGATGCGGCAACAGCGAATTTTGTCCAAAGTGTTTTTATCTCTTTTTCTTTGCGCTGTCTGTCTTTGTCTATTGAAGATTCCCGCGGGTCCAGTGCCGTGTATCCGGCTTTTACTACCGCATCTTTTACTGCTGAGATGCGGACGACAGAGGGGTCATAGGTCACTGTCGCCTTTTCCGTTGCGATATTCACGGACGCAGCCGCAACGCCTGTTACTTTGAGGATTGCTTTTTCTACCCGCGCCGAGCAAGCCGCGCAGGTCATCCCGCCGATTGCCAATGTTTGTGTTTGCATTTTATTTTGCCCCCTGTTGTTTTGTATCCGCTTGCTGCGGCAAGCTCCGGTGGTCTGCCGGTTTTTTCATATTATAGCGCAAATATGTCAGAATTATGGTAATTCAGAAACCGCAGGCAAGTCTGCCTCCGTTGACAAATCTGTCTTTTGCTATCACGCTTTGTATCAGGTTCTCGGATAGGGAGCGGAAGCGATTGTAGCTTACCCACTATCCGGGAACTTTTTCTTTGCCGGGGATACTGTTTCCGGCAGGGCTTGAAAACCGCGTTCTGTTTATAGTATGTTTTTTTAATATGCGCCGGGCGGACCGTCGCGGTAGCTCGTTAAGCGGGCAAATACACGGGGACAAGTTTTTCGCTTGTCTGTAAGGAGCGCTATATGTTTGAATATAAGACTTCCGGGGTTTGTCCTTCCAAAATTTTTTTTGATATTGAAGATGGCAAAGTCCGCTCTATTGAATTTAATGGCGGCGGCTGTAGCGGCAATCTAAAGGCGATTCCAAAGTTATGCGAAGGGATGCCGGCGGCTGACGTAATAAAAAACCTTAGGGGTATCAGATGTGGCGGCAAGCCAACCTCCTGCGGCGACCAGCTTGCCCGCGCTATGGAAAAAGCTCTGGAACACGAGGCCGCCTCCAAAGCTCAGGCTGACGAAAACTGATAATCCGGCGGCTAAAAACGTTTTCACGGTCTTCTTTGGTCTACCTTTAAATTTCAAAAACGCTGTCTCAAACCGAAATCTTGCGTGAAAAGCGAGTGGCAGTGGTATTTCCTGTTCCCGAAGATACTCTCTTGTAAAAAGCGCGGCAATTCTTCATAATATATAGAAGGGGTGTAGGCGGAAAACTCGCTTTTATTAGACTATGGAAAACACGGATGCGGAAACTTTGGCCCGGAGCCTCATCCAGGAAGCCTACGAAAAACTGAAGGAGACTAACCCGGAAGAAGCTCTTGGAAAATTAGAACAGGCTTTGCGAGTTGATTATACACAGCAGGAGGCGCTTTACGCGCTAAAGTGCCTTAACTGGTGGCTTGAACGGATAAAGAATTCAAATAACGCCGGATCATCAGATGACGGTCCCTACAACAGGGGCGGATTTTTGCTTTCCCAGTGGAAGAGTTATTACAGCTTTCTTGACCTTGTTGGAGGCGGATACGAAAGATGCCAGTACGCGATTAGGCATTTTGTATACGCGCTGGCTCTGCAAAGCTACCAGGAGGTTCTTGCCGAAGGCATATTACGGCACGACCCAGAACTATTGGAACAGATGGGGCGCTGTTACAAGGGTATGGGATGCTATGAAGAAGCGTTAAGCTACATTAAGCAGGCGGTGCAATTCAAACGGGAAGACGCGGCTACTATATCGGCTCTGGCGGATGTTTACGCGCTGTTGGGCGAAACCAAAGCAGCGAAGGCTTTATTCCGCGAGGCTTTGTTCATAGACCCGCAGTGTGTTGACTTGGACAGTATGGAGTCCGGCCTAATTCTTTCGCTGGTAAAACGTGTTTCAGAAATGGGATATTCTGGGCCGGAGTTGCTGGAATGGCTTCCGGTTTATGGGACTTTGTTCGGTGTTTTCACGGTGAAGCGGGAGCTTAAACTTGCTGAACTTGGCAGGCTTAAACAACGAATTTTTGATTTAGAAAGCAAGCTTCGCGGTAATTCTGTTGAGGAAAATATTTTAACGCCGTCTTTGCTGAATAAATATTTGTGGCTGATAGATCATTACGAGGGTAAAGACGACAGCGGCGCTTTGATAGATGAAATTAAATTGAAGATAAAAATTATTAAGCCGGTCATTTTTGAGCGGTATATGTGTTAGGAAAGGAAAGGCAGGATTAAAATGTCAGAAACGCTTCTTACAAACGTACATAATATGTTGAACGAAGAAAAATTCACGCGCGCGACTCTCAGCAATTATTCTATTGACCGGTTTAAGGAATTGGACACTGTGCTGGCCAATGCAAAAAAAGAGCACATCATAAACGATATAAAAAATATTTGTGATGAACATCTTAGTCATTCAAAGAACAGCATCATAGCGATTTATTTTTCGGGTATGATAGCGCTTTCCCAGAATATAATTGATGACGCCGCGCTTGTTAATCTTACCGGAATTTTTGTTGATAACCATAAATGGAATATAGTTAAATATCTCTGTGAACGTATATTGGAATACGGCGAATCGAAATTCGCGCTGCGTACTTTGGGTGAATGTTACAAAAATGACAGTGAAGAAGAAAAACTCTTTGAAGTATGGAAGCGGCTTGTGAAAGTAGATGCCGAAGAAGCGGATATTGCCAAACTGCTTGCGGAACGCGCAGAAAAGATGTCGGAAATTGACGAGGCTGTGGATTATTTCAAAAAGGCGCTGCACCGCTACGTAAACAAGCAGTTATTCACGAATGTGCGGGAAATATGGCTTAAACTGTTAGATTATCATCCCGAGGATATAGATTTCTTTCTTTCTGTCCAAAACAAAATTGCAAAAAACATCAGCGTCGATAAGGCGGTGTCGTTGCTTACCGATGTGTATAATTCGCGCAGGAAACACAATGATTTTAACACATCAATTATGATTCTGAAATTAATTCTAAATTATGATGAGCGCGACGCTTTTGCCAGAAAAGAAATAACAGAGTGTTTTAGGCAGAAATACGCGCGTCACAGCCAGTTGGAAGAATATATAAAAATATCGAATCTTACTCAGAATTGGCGCAACGTGCATGAAGCGATATTAGATTTTGAAAAGCACATTGCGTTCGACAAAGGGAACTTCGTGTATCACAGAACTTGGGGCGTGGGACGAATAGCGAAAGTCGAAGGTGATGATATTTTAATAGATTTTTCAAAAAAACGCTCGCACGGGATGTCGCTAAAAATGGCAGTTGACGCTCTGCAAACTCTGGAAAAAACGCATATTTGGGTTCTAAAAGCGACCATGAGTAAAGAAAAGCTGCGTGAAAAAGTGAAAAGCGATCCTGAATGGACATTGCGCACCATAATTAAAAGTTACGATAATTTCTGCGATTTTAAACGCATAAAAGCGGAACTCGTGCCTTCCGTGCTTTCCGCGGGCGAGTGGGCGTCGTGGAATACCAAAGCCCACACCATTCTTAAAGATAATCCTGTATTCGGCGTTAGCACGGATAACATAAACATACACACGGTACGCGGACGCTCTTTGAGTAAAGAAGAAAAGTTATACGGCGAATTCAAAGCCGAAAAGAAATTTTTTAACAGGCTTTCTTTAATCAGGGAATACGCACGTGAAATAAAAGATATAGAACCGGATTCGGAACATTTTAACGAGATGGCAGCCTTCTTTGCCGGATACTTAAAACCAAATGCTCCGGTAAATGAAAATACGGTAACATCGTATCTACTGCTAAAAGATTTGTCCGCCTCATTCGCGTTTTTATCTTCTCTAATCCATTTGAATTTTACCGCGATGTTTGAACGTATCGAGAATTTGCCATTGTTGTTCCAGCGTCTTAAAGATGAAAAAACAAAAAAAGATTTTCTTGCACAAATTAAACTTTTCATACAGGAGTGGCAGGATATTTATATAAGGCTTTTTCCGTACGCTCTCACTACTTACATCATTGATGAGCTTAAACAGGCCGGATACGAGAATAAAATTGTCGCCATGATACGCGGCTGTTTTGAAAATTACAGGAATAACCGCGAGGCGGTGGTGTGGCTTTATCGTAATTACCGTGAAGATCCATTGTTCACCGCTGTTGGGTTGAGCGATGAAAAAATAATTATCACGCTGATACATCTGCTTGAATTGACTTACCGCGAGATAGACAATCACCGCGACACGGCGGATAACAAAAAGATAAACAAACAGGTATATTCTATTTTGTTCAAAGAAAATCTGCTTGACAACTACATTGACAGCGCGGGGCCTGAAACAATTCTGCGGGTTTATACGCTTATCGATGACGTTAAATATCTTGACCCGGCGAATAAACTAAATCTTAGAAATCGTATACTTGATAAATATCCTACATTCAAGTTTTTGGGAACGGCGGAAAAAGATATTATTACCCGCACGCTCATCGTTACCATTGCGAAATATGACGAAAAACAAAAACAGCTTGACCGCATCATGGCGGAAGATATTCCGGCTAATTCAAAAGAAATAGCTTTTGCGCTGTCTTTGGGCGATTTAAGGGAAAATGCGGAATACAAAGCGGCAAAAGAAAAGCAAGAAATTCTCAATTCGACTGTAGCCAAACTGAAAAATGAAATAGAGCGTGCCCAGCTTTTTGACCCTTCCACAGTAAATACTTCTCGTGTTTCCTTTGGAACTGTGGCTGCACTTACAAACGAGGCAACCGGTATGGACGAAGTTTACACGATACTTGGTCCGTGGGAATCCGACCCGGATAACAAAATAATTTCGTATCTGTCGCCGTTCGGCAGCGCACTTATGAACAAGCGCAGGGGTGAAAAATTCGATTTTGAAATCAACGACGAAAAGGTAACATATACGTTAAAAGATATTGCCGCCGCGAATTTGTAATATCTCATGTTGTTTGCTGTGCGAGCCGTGTCGAAAATCAACAAGATAGCGATTCCTCCATTGTTACGGGAAATCGCCGCTGTTTTCAACGCGCATGGGAAGCAGGTCTTTCTGGTGGGCGGAGCCGTGCGGGATATGCTGCGTGGAACCAGTCACGTTGACTGGGATTTGGCAAGCGACGCCCGCCCTGAAGAGGTTATGGCGATATTCCCCGTCGTTATACCCACCGGCATAAAACACGGAACTGTAACCATCCGGTATAAAAAACATTCAATCGAGGTTACCACCTACCGCAGAGACGGCGATTATGGGGACGGCAGACATCCTGACCGCATAGAATACGCATCAGGCATAGAAGAAGACCTTTCGCGCCGCGATTTTACCATGAACGCCATCGCCGCGGAATTGCCAGGCGGGCGTATTTTAGACCCATACTGTGGAAGAGCGGACATCGAAAACAGATTTATACGCTGCGTAGGCAAGGCGGAAGACCGCCTGAATGAAGACGGCCTACGGGCGCTGCGGGCATTACGTTTTGCCTCGCAGCTTAGTTTTGACATTGACGAAGAACTTTTACAGGCAATTAAATCGAATCCCGAAATGATTCATCCAGTCTCGATAGAACGTGTAAAACTAGAATTCGATAAGATAATAGCTTCTGATAAGCCGTCTACCGCTTTGTTATATATGGAAAAATGCGGATTGCTGCGGCTTATACTGCCAGAACTCTTGCGCTGCCGCGGCGTTGAGCAAAAGGGTTATCATCGTTTTGATGTGCTGGACCACAGCTTGCTTGCCTGCGATTACGCGGCGCGCAACGGATACAGGCAAAGCGTTAGGATTGCGGCACTTTTCCATGATATAGGCAAGCCTAAAACGGCAAAACGCGGCGATTCCGGCGTTTGGACTTTTTACAACCATGAAACCGCGTCCGCGGATATTACGCGGTCAATAATGACGCGGCTTCGCTACTCCAATGCCGAGATTGACGAAACTGCCCATCTTGTAAGGGAACATATGTTCAATTATACCCCTTCGTGGAGCGAAAGCGCCGTGCGCCGTTTCGTGCGCCGCGCCGGAGAGAAAAATCTATCCGCCCTATTTGATTTGCGCCGCGCCGATTCGTTTGGAATGACCGGCGCGGAACCTCCATTGGATATGCTATTCGATTTTCAAGACGCCATCAATTCAACACTTGCTAAAGGGCGGGCTCTTTCCCTGAAAGATCTTGCCGTAAACGGAAAAGATTTGATGCAGGCCGGTATTCCGTGCGGCAAGCGCATGGGCTTAATTCTGGGGCAATTATTGGAAGCCGTACTTGACGACCCTGATTTGAACACAAAAGAAAAACTGTTAGAAATAGCGTTGGCATACGCCGGACAAAATTAAAACCGGCGTAAAGCGTAATTTGCCCCTTGTACAAACGCCGAAAACCCGTCCGCGTTTACGAACGGCTAGGGCTTGCGAATTTTAGATTTAGGCATTAGTATTTAAATATGTTACGGTTTTTAAGCATTACCTTTCTTATGATAGGTTTTTCAGTCATAATTTTGACGGCGCAAGATAAATATCCTTCGGGAAGCAATGTCGATGAGACATCCGAACTCATTATACCCATCCATGTCCTATTGCAAAACGCGATGAGCGGACGCATCACTTGGCAGCCTGATTGGCCGTCCAGCATTCCGGTTGACGCATTCAATATTCTAAATGATGAGTGGGCGCATAATGTATCCGCCGTAACTCTGTTGAACGGGAATATTAAATTGACCGCGAGGCGAGATGAACAGGGTTTGTTCACCGAATTTCCTGTTTTTATGAACGGAATTTTTTATCAGTTTAAGACGCGCTTCGATTCAAAAGGACGAATAAGCGGGTTTGCGATGGACGGCGAATCCCCGATTGAAATAGAATTTCTTGCCTTTGAAAACGCGGACGGCAAACCGTCGCTGGCTCGCATTCGCAACGGAGGTGTATGGTTGTTCGCGTCATTACTTGACCAAAACGGATTATCCCTTGAAACATGGTACGACGCTGGTGGAACTCCGCTGGCGGTTTTTTCAGCGCAGTCCGAAAATGGGCAGGTTCGATTTTACAAATACGCAATTCAGTCTTCGCCTGAAGAAATGGGGAACGCGCCACAAACTGATAAAAGCCCTAACATAACCGCTCCGTCCGGCACGAAAGTTCCTACCATCGTGATGGCTCCGGGTTCCATTGT
>JAIRSB010000134.1 GCA_031255655.1 Spirochaetaceae bacterium
ACTGCTCCCGAGTGCGGAGGGTCTCTATCACGCGCAAAATCTCTGAGGGTATAAGAAGATGATAGTTGTTTTAACAAAGGATATTTCGCCGCATGATGCGGAGATGGTGCGCTCCTACCTGCGCGACCACGGGTTTAACGTGCGCGGTCAGGTTTTTGGGGATGCCGCCTTGCTGGGTGTTGACGGGAAGGGGCAGGCCGATATTCACGAACTTTCCCTGCTGCCTGGTGTGGAGCGGGTGGCAGCGACGTCCAAGCCTTACGAGTTGGCCTCGCGGGAAACTCACGCCGAAGACAGCATTGTGTCGGTGGGGCCTGTCAAAATAGGCGGGACGCGGATAACGGTAATTGCCGGACCTTGCGCGGTGGAAAGCCGCGAGCAAATCGAGGAGACGGCGGCACGGGTGCGCGAATCGGGGGCGGTGATGCTGCGCGGCGGCGCGTACAAGCCCCGCACCAGTCCTTACGCTTTTCAGGGTTTGGGTATGAAGGGGCTGGAGTATATGAAGGCCGCTGGTGAGGCTTACAATATGCCCATCGTTACGGAGGTTGTTTCCCCTGAGCTTGCGGAGCAGATGAAAGAGCTTACCGATATGTTCCAGATTGGTGCGCGGAATATGCAGAACTTCGAGTTGTTAAAGAAGGCTGGTTCTCTTGGAAAGCCTGTGCTGCTAAAGCGCGGGCCGTCGGCTACTATTGAGGAATGGCTGCTTTCGGCTGAATACTTGCTTGCGGCAGGGACGCGGGATGTTGTGCTTTGCGAGCGGGGGATACGGACTTTTGAAACGTATACGC
Organism: Spirochaetaceae bacterium; assembly: GCA_031255655.1. Classification (GTDB taxonomy): domain Bacteria; phylum Spirochaetota; class Spirochaetia; order Treponematales; family Breznakiellaceae; genus JAIRMY01. Next base: position 795 of record JAIRSB010000134.1, read on the forward strand.
GCAACACGCTGGATATATCGGCGATTCCCGTTGTGAAGGCTCTGTCCCACCTGCCGATAATTGTTGACCCCAGCCACGCCGTCGGCATACGGGCTAAGGTTTCCCCTGCGGCTCTTGCGGCTATAGCCGCCGGTGCGGACGGGTTGACGGTGGAGGTTCACCCGAAGCCGGATGCGGCGCTGTCGGACGGGCCGCAGTCGCTCTACCCTGAACAGTTTGAACGGCTTATGCGCGACATTGAGGTGCTCTCTCATGTGGTGGGGAAGGAGTTGCTGCGGACGCCGCGCTCGGCGGCGTCCGTGAACGCGCAGGCGCGTGTAGGCGGCGCGGCGGCGCCGGCGGGCGGTACGCCGGCGCCGCGCAAGATAGCTTTCTCCGGCGCGAGCGGCGCTTTTGCCGAAAGGGCCGCGATACGCGCTTTCGGCGAGGATGCCGAGCGTCTGCGCACGGAATCTTTCGGCGCGGTGTTCGATGCGGTGCTGGAAGGCAGGGCGGCTTTTGGCGTTGTGCCGCTGGAGAATTCGCTGGCAGGCTCGGTTTACGAGAACTATGATCTTTTTATGCAATACCCTGATATAGCGATTGCCGGGGAGATAAAGTTCCGCATTGTTCACAGTCTTATTGCCTGCGAAAAGGCCTCGATTGATGGCATAAAAATCGTCCGCAGTCATCCGCAGGGTTTTGCCCAATGCAAGGACTTCCTGGAAAAGCATCCTGATTGGAAGCTTGAGCCGTGGAGCAACACTGCGTCCGCAGTGTTTTCTATAACAGAGGAGACGGATGACGAAAAGCGGATGTCTATCGCCGCGATAGCTTCAGAGGCTGCCGCGCAGTCGCACGGGCTTACCGCGCTGAAGACCGGCATAGAAACAGACCCGCGCAACTATACCCGCTTTGCCATAATTTCCCGCAAGGAAGGCTCTGTCGCGCCGGTTCCCGAAAGTATGCGGATGAAGCCGGACAAGGCTTCCCTCATCTTCTCCGTGAAGGACGAGCCGGGTTCTCTCTACAAGTGCCTGAAAATCCTGAGTGAGGAGGGCATCAATCTTTCAAAGCTCGAATCCCGCCCGCTTCTGGGGCAGCCGTGGAACTACTTGTTCTATGTTGATGTGAGCATTCCCCAAAACGCGCAGGTGTTTGAAAACGCGCTTGAGCGGCTTAGGGCGGCTACCGGAGTATTCCACTTTCTGGGCCGCTACCGCGCCTCGCTGTAGGCGGCTAAAGTACGCGGCGGCAGTGTCCGGCTATTACGCAGTTCTGGCAGCGGGGGCCTACGGGACGGCAGACTTGCTGCCCGTAAGACACTAAAATCCCGTTTAGGCGCTTCCAAAACTGCCGCGGCAGTATATCGCGCAGTATGGCTTCTGTTTCGTCAGGGTGTTTCGATTTTAGCCATCCGGCGCGGTTGCAGATGCGGTGTACGTGGGTGTCTACGCATATTCCATCCATATCAAAGGCTTCTATTAAGACGAGGTTTGCTGTCTTTCTGCCGACACCGGGCAGAGCCAGCAGCTCGTCCATTCCGGCGGGTACTTTGCCCTCGTACTTTTCGATGAGTATGCGCGCTATTTTCTGTAGATTGGCTACCTTTACACGGTAGAAACCTGCGGGGAACGCAAGGCTTTCGGCTTCTTCCGAAGAGAGTTCCAGGAAACTATCTGGTGTGGGCGCCCTGTCGAGCAGGGCTTTACTGGAGGCCAGCGTTACTTTGTCTTTGGTGCGAAGGCTTAGTATTGTCGAAAGCAAAACCGCCCAGGCGTCCTTGCTGTATCTTTCGGCAACTAGGCTGACGGACGGGGTTTCCTCCGTTCCGGCGCGCCACGCTTCCAGCTTCGCTATGATGTCTTCCCAGTCAAGCGCGTCTTTCATTGCTGCTCGCGCTCCAACAGGCAAACGGCCATAGCTTCCACTGCTCTGCCTTGTCCTATATCGCCCAGTTTCTCGCCGCTCATTCCCTTAACGAAGACGCGCGCCTCTTCAATGTCAAGTGCGTCTGCCAGCGCCTGCCGTATCGCTGCGCGATACGGCAGGACGGCGGGGCGTTCGCAGCTTACCACGCAATCCACGTTCGCCACGCGCCAAGGGCTAAACCGCAGCTTTTCCACGCATATTTTCAGTAATTCGATGGAATTAGCGTCCTTCCATTCCGCCTCGCCTGGCGGGAACAATTCGCCTATGTCGCCCAGACCGGCAGCCCCCAGCATAGCGTCAATTACCGCGTGGCAGAGCACGTCTCCGTCAGAATGTCCGTCCTCGCCGAACTCCGCTTCGAGCCGCACTCCGCCCAGCAGGAAAGGCCTCCCGGGTGTCAGCCTGTGTATGTCCCGCCCAATTCCTATCCGGTATTTATCTTCCATAATGTTTTACAAGTGGTTCGCAAGTGTTTGCAAAAGGTTTCCCGCGTTACAGCGGCATATCTTCGGGGAAAGTAATCTTCCGGTTGCTCTTGTCGCCGTCTATGACGGCGACAGAGCCGGCGAACTCTCCCCAAACTTCGGCATCGTCCGTGTATTCAACGGCTTCCGCAAGCTCACGCTCGGCAGCTTTTTCGTGCGCAGCCAGCAGCGCGTTAAACGCGAAGGCCTGCGGCGTCTGCGCCAAAACAACTGCCGGGCGTTTCAGGTGGCGTTTTACGAACATACCGTCAATCTCTTTCGGGGTTTCGGAAAGCGGGGTAACAGGCAGAACCGCGTCATACCGCATTACCGCATCGATTACGCGGTCAATCAGCGCGGCGGACACCCATGGCCGCGCCCCGTCGTGTATCAGCACATAGTCGGGATTGGAACCGGCAAGCGTAGAGAGCGCGTGGTGCACCGAGATGCGCCGCGAACTGCCGCCGGGCACAAAGAAGATTTCGGGGCTGCCCCGCAGCAATAGGCTGCGGGGCAGCGCATCGCGCGCCGCAAACTCGCCGGTATCCGCGTCAAGCGGCACAGTAATCACGATTACCCCGATTCTCGCGCAGCCGGCGAACGCAAGAGCCGCCGCGCCCAGCACCGTCAGCCGCCCATCCCCCGCTTCGGAAGCTGCCGCGCCGCCCGCTCCCTCTGGAAGAGGCAAGTATTCCTTCTTGCGCCCACCCATCCGCGTGGAAGAACCGGCGGCTGTAATTACAGCCGCTATTTTCGCGCCCACAGATTACCTGTTTTCGAGACGCTCGTGTATCAAAACCTCAATTTCGTCATTGCTTTTTTTCAGAGCGTGCGCCAGTTCGTCCTCGAACAGCTTCTTTGCGGATTCGTACAATTTCCGCTCCATAATCGGAAGTTCTTTTACCTTACTCCGGTGGTACAGCGAGCGCACAATCGCCGCGATGTCCATGACAGTCCCCTTTTTCAGAAGGTCCATATTCATCTGATAGCGCAGCTTCCAATCCGAAGGATTGGGCTCAAATTGTTCACCCACAAATTCCAAGGCTTTCTGCGCCTCTTCCGCCGGTACTATCGCGCGTATACCGAGCGATTCAGCTTTCTCCACCGGCGCCATAATCGTCATATCGGTTACTTCAAGATATATGACGAAGTACGGCGATCTCTGCCCGTTGAATTCCCTCTCGATTATGGCGTTTATGACTCCAACACCCTGACTGGGATACACCACTTTTTGTTTTAGCCTAAAAGGATATTTTTTATCTACCACACCTAAAATATAGCGCAAACATTTTGTTTTGTTAAGCCCACAGGCGCCCTAAAATCCGCGCGATGTTTCGCGGGCGCGTCGCGCGATTTATTCAACCAAATTAATGCGGAATTTCACTAACAAGTACTTTTCATAATCTTTGTTCTGGTATATGATTTATACAACTTAACGGCGCGCTTGTATGTATAACGCCCGCTCCGCTGTTCCGCCGTTTTTAGCGGGATTTGTCCGGGAACGCCGGATTAAGTATATTATTTAAATGTTTTGAAACCGGTTTTACCATAAAAATATTTTTTTAGGACGCTATTTTGCCAATTGCGAGAAAAGCCGCAGTAAGTCTGCTTATTTGTGTTTTATTATTCGCTGGTTTTTGTTTCATTTCGTTTACAAGCCTTTTCGACAAGATAGAAACGCAGTTTTACGACCGCGCCATAATCAACAGGCTTACAAACGAACTCGAAGCGGACGCCGCTTTCATAGACATTTACATGAACGAGCTGCAACAGCGGTTTTCAGATATTCTGAATGAGCGGGCAATTAAAAGCAGCTTCTGGGTCAACCAGAACAGCGAGGACATATACGAACGCAGCAGGATTTTCGCTTCGCTGGGCATTTCGCTGCCGGGGCTTCAATGGGTGCGCTTCATTGATTCCACAGGAAACCGCATACACTACTCAACAAATCCCGACGACCAGATTTTGACAGACACCGGAACACTGTTGTATAAAACCTACCCGGAAGTGATGGGCTATGTGCCATTCGACCAGCAGATGCTTTCCGGCATGAATATGCGGCGTGTAGTATTCGATGCTGAAAACGAGCGGCTAATATTCTACTATCCGTTTTATGATTCGATGGACATCCACCGCGGCGAAGCGCTGTTTTCAGTTTCGATAAACGCATTCAGCGAGCGTCTAATTGAAAACGCGCGGGCAACAGTGCGCGACGACATTTTCGTCATCTCAAACCCAAAAGGAATAGTAATCGGTATTCCGCAGTTGGACGCAGCTTCCGCGAAAGAAGCCATAGCCTCAATATGGGCGACAGGCAGCCTTGCCCTAAGCCGCGTATACGCACCGCGTTCCGGCGCCGACTCCATGACGCTGTTGTCGGTGAAAACCAATAATGACATATTTGTGGGACGTGTAGTACCGGAAAATCTGTTCGCCCTGCCAATCGCGCTGAAAGCCCTGATGATAGGGGCTGTCTTTGTAACGATGTTCGTGCTGATGTTCCTCATACTCAACGTTAAACAAGACGCCGTAGCCATAGTTCAGAGCAGACTGAAAGAACTTCAGGTAAGCCTTATGAACGAATACTACCAGTTGATGGGCGACATGGACTGGGCGGTATGGCGGCGCGAACTGGAACAACGCCGCGAAGACGTGAAAGAAGAGCTGTGCCACGGCGTAAAAATCAAGAAAGGCAGCGACATTGAAAGCTATATAGACTCATTTTTTAATAAGTCGTGGGACGCGCTGCTTTCCGCTATAGGCAGCAAAACCGGCATGATCACGACATTTGACGAAACCAAACTTGAGGAGATACTAAGCCGTGTTTTGAACTCGCAGGGACATTCCGGCACAGGAGCAGGAGAGGTTGAAGAACTGGAGGACATCTCCGGAGCGGAAGAAGTTTTAGAAGACTTGGATGACGTCGGCGTGTTTGAGTCTGGGAAAACCGCCGCAGCTGGAAATGAACGGTTTGACGAAATTGAGGAACTAGAAGAAGCCGAAAGCGCGGATGATCCGGCGGGAGAACCGGCAGATCATCCGGCGGAAGAGCCAGAAGAATTAGAGGAAGTGGA
>JAIRSB010000145.1 GCA_031255655.1 Spirochaetaceae bacterium
GGATACAAAAAGAAAAATACGGCAAACGCGCACATCAGCGCGTCCGTAATCCGGTACCGCAGGGCGTTCCCCCCGCGTCTTACATCGGGGATGCTATCCCCGGCCTTCCGCAAACTGCCAAGCAGCCGCCTTATGATGCCCTCTCCCATACCTCCAGTTTATCATGGTTTTCAAAATGAGAATTGCTGGTTCGGGTGGTCTGCCGCGTTTGACATTTTTGATGTGGTCTATGGTGTCTGGCGGGTATAAGGCCTCTGTTGTAAGAGTCTTTATTCCGGCACGTTGCCGCATATCAGAAATCCGTGGTTTGAGTTAGTAGTGGGCATGAACTTCCGCCTACTACTTGCATTCAGTCCGTTTTCCCGCGTCAAAACAGCCGTGTTCTTAAAGCTTACCTGCTTTCCGTGGGTTTGTAGCAACTTTCATGCGGCATAAAAGCGTTGTTTTCCGGCGTATTTTCCTGATTTTGATCTGATATAGAGAAAAGTAGATGAATATAAAGCGTATTTTACGTGATATGCTTCTTTATTATTTACCTCAAGACTACTGTTTACGATTACTGGTATTAGGCCTTCATAAGCGAAACGCCTATACCGCCTTCCAGTTTCACGTGTTACGACTTTTCTTTCCGTTCATAACGGACTCATTTTAACCTCCGGTTTACCGGCAGTATGTTAATCTTAGTTACTTTTTCGATGTCTCACTGCGCCCACTAGAGGAGAAAAAAAATATGCGGTATAATCCGGTTTTATGAACGCAAACGAATTACGCCGGAAATACATAGAGTTTTTCAAAGCGAAAGGGCACACGCAGATACAGGGAAAGTCGCTGCTACCGGACAACGACCCCACAGTGCTCTTTACTACGGCGGGAATGCACCCGCTCGTGCCTTATCTACTGGGCGCGGAGCACCCCGCCGGAAAGCGTCTGGTAAACGTCCAGAAATGCATCCGTACCGGCGATATAGACGCCGTAGGCGATTTTAGCCACCTTACATTTTTTGAGATGCTGGGCAACTGGTCGCTGGGCGATTATTTCAAAGACGAGGCTATCCGTATAAGTTATGAATTCCTCACATCTCCGCAGTGGCTTGGGATACCACATGAAAAGCTGGGCGTTACCGTGTTTGCCGGCGAAGAGGATATCGGCATACCACCCGACGACGAATCCGCCGGAGTTTGGCGGGAACTCGGTTTCAGCGATGACAAAATCAGCTACCGCCCGCGTGAAGACAACTGGTGGGGACCCGCCGGAGAGACCGGCCCCTGCGGACCAGACACCGAGATGTTCATTGACATGGGTAAAGAGCCTTGCGGCCCAGACTGCGCTCCCGGCTGCGCCTGCGGCAAATGGCTTGAGATATGGAACGACGTATTCATGCAATTCAACAAAGACGCGGACGGGAAATACATCGCGCTGAAACGTAAATGCGTAGATACCGGCATGGGGGTCGAACGCACAGTAACAATACTTAGCGGCAAGAAATCCGTTTACGACACGGATATATTTGCTCCGATAATCGCGGCGATAGAGGGGGCGCTGGGCTGCAAATACGGTACTGACGGAGAGACAGACCGCTCTATCCGCATAATCGCTGATCACACGCGTTCCGCGGTCTTCATACTGGGCGACCCGAAGGCCGTAAGTCCGTCCAACACAGGCGCGGGTTACGTTCTGCGCCGTTTGATACGACGCGCCGCCCGACACGCGCGAAAATTAGGGAATGAAAGTTGCTTTTTGGCGGACATTGCTGCCGTTGTCCTTGAACAGTTTACCGAAACTTACCCAGAATTACTGGAAAACAGAGCGTTTATCACGGACGAACTAAACAAAGAAGAAGAAAAATTTCTTGAAACTTTGCAAAAAGGAGAAAAAGAGTTCGAAAAGCTATTGCCGAACTTGTTAAAAGATCCCAAAAAGATAATGCCGGGGCGCGTGGCATTCAAACTTTACGATACTTACGGTTTTCCGGTCGAATTAACCGAAGAATTGGCGAACGAATCCGGTTTGTCCGTAGACCGCGCCGGTTTTGATGCTGCGTTCAAGAAGCATCAGGAGCTTTCACGCGCCGGAGTCGGCGTTTTCAAAGGCGGTTTGCAAGACAACAGCGAAACTGCCGCGAAATACCATACCGCGACACATCTTTTGCAGCAAGCACTAAAGCTGACGCTAGGTCCGCACATAGCCCAAAAGGGCTCAAATATCACCGCAGAACGTATGAGATTCGACTTTTCGCACCCGGAGCCTTTGAGCAAAGACGAAATCGAGCGGGTTGAGTCAATTGTGAACGAGCAAATCCGGCGCGACCTGCCGGTAAAAATGGAGGTCATGAACCTTGACGACGCGAAAGCCGCCGGAGCTGTGGCTCTTTTCGGTGAAAAATATGAATCGCTTGTGAAAGTGTACACCATCGGAGATGAGGCGACAGGCGTGTTTTCCCGTGAAGTTTGCGGTGGTCCGCATATCGAACGCACGGGTCTAATCGGCATGTTCAAAATCCAGAAAGAGCAATCATCATCACGGGGAGTGCGCCGTATCAGAGCTGTGATAGAATGAAATCAAGACAATTCGACAATTCGCTGTATATTTCGCGCGTAACCTCTAGATAGCGGCTAAAACTATCCGGCGGTGCGCCGCGGTAAGGCGGGAACAGGAAACCAGCGATAGCCTTTACATCACTTTGCAAAAGCGCATCATTTAAGGCGGATATTTTTCTTACCAGAGCATCTTCCCCGCGCCCGCCGCGCCCACCGCCCGAACGATTGCTCCGCTCGAACGCGGAAATCTCCGACAACACAGAGCGCGCCAGCCGCGCCGCCGCCTCCAAACCGCCAAGCAGCGCGGAATAAGCCGCGTCATAACGCTCCGCGCGAACGCGCGGCGCGTCCCCGGCATCCCATTTTTGGAAAACGCCATCCAACACCTCCTCTGTGCGGCGCGTTATCTCCGCGCGGCGCGGCGGCAAAGCCAAAACATCCTCGATTCCGGTTGTGTCCATACCCTTTATCGCAAGAGCGCGCCCCGAAAGCCGCGCGCAGCGGAAACCGGACAGATTTAGCAGACGACTTTCAAACCACGAAGCGTACAAACTCAGCCGCCTGTCCGTCAAAACGCGCCCACCGTCCGCCGCCACCGCGAAAAACGGCGCGGCATCCCGCAAAGCGTGGAAAGACTTATCTTCCGCCGGAGAAAAACGACCCGCCGTTATCAGGGCGATTTCCTCGAACAAAGCCCCCTTGTAATGCGTCTGGAAACCAGGGAAAGCAAAATCCAGCCCCGCGATAAACATCGCGGGGGAAGCGGCGCGGCTGACAAGCGCGGCAGCAAAATCCCACGCGGAACTGGCAACCGACCCACCCGCGCCCAGCCGCCCCTTCGCTCCAGTCCGCGCCTCAATAAAGCCACCCAGCGGGTACAGGGAACCACATAAGAAAGTCCGGCGCGGACTTCTACCGCGCAAAGCCGCCGGGTAAACAGCCGATTCAGCTACCAGCACAGTATCTTCCGGCAGACAGCGGTCAAGATGGCGCGTATTCCAATACTGAGGGTCTACAGATATAGCAAAATCCGGCGGCGCGCGCTCCTGTTGAAGAAAACGCAGCGCGGTGTCCACCGCCACTACAACGCAGCGTTCCCGTAAAGCCGCAGTTTTCCCCGCCAACTCGTTCAGACTGGGACCGGCAGCCAGCAGCAAAACAGGAAAATCGAATTGCCCCGCCAACTCCGCCACACCGGGCAGTTCGCGTATTGCGGCAAGGTTAGCCGCCTGATTTTTTACCCAGCGCTTGCCAAAACGCAGCAGCGTAGCCTCGTTCACAGCATCTTTAGAACGCCAGTTTTCGATACGCCGTTCAACTTCGCGGTAAAAATCGCCGTCCGCGCCTTGCAGCGCGGGACTGTGCACGCGCTTTATCTTTTTAGGGGCGGCGGCAAGCAGAGCCGCGCTTACAGCATCGGGATTGTCTCCCAGCGCAAAAACCAAACGCTTTGCAAACAGCGCGCCAAGGTCGCGGCATTCAAATGCCGCGCGCAGGATTGAAAGTCTTTTTTCAACAATAATAAGGATGGAAGACGGATAGAGAGCCGCAAGAGCTTCCGCCATATAGCCAAGCCCAAAGCCCAGCAGCGCGAAAGCCGTGTCCGCGCCCTCTCCGCCCGCGGCGGCGGCGAGACGGCGCGCCTCACGGGCGGGGTCTCGCGCCGAATGCAGATAGCGTCCGTCAAGACGCGCCGTAGGCTCTCCAGAGCCGCTGCTTTCTATGTCGAGCTTTTCCGGAGCGGTTTCCGCGATTTTTTTCTCTAAATCTGGAAAAAAGCGTTTTAACGCCTCTCTATTTTTTTCCCATTTCTCCAATTTTTCTATCTTTATCTAAATTGTTTTGCGCCGGAATCCACGCATCGTATCTCCCAAAGGCGATTTCCTTAACCGGAGCGGACTCCTCCGCCGCCATCTACGGGCGCGCCGCTCATTCAGCCTTGCGGAAAGCGTGACCGAATGATGGGTCGTAGAGTTTCGAGCGTTCGCCGCCGCCTTCAAGAAAGCCGCCAGCCAGAATCAGGGCAGTTTTGTCTTCTCCAAGCTCCCGTCCCATATCCGCCAGCGCGCCTACCGTGCCGCGGATTATCCTCTCTTCGGGCCACGTTGCCTTGTAAACAATGGCCGCCGGAGTTTCAGGAGACAAGCCAGCCTCAAGCAGCTTGCCGCGCACCTCGTCTATGAGAGCGGCGCTCAAGAAAATCGCCATGCTCGCTCCGCTTGCGGCAAGCCGCGACAAGTCTTCACCGGCGGGCGTTGCCGTTCTGCCTGCCGCGCGGCTTATTATCAGAGTTTGAGAGACGCCGGGTAGCGTGTATTCAGCATTGAGCGCGGCAGCCGCGCCGCAGAAAGAGCTTACGCCCGGCACCACCGCGAAGGGAAGGGCGCGGGCTTTCAAGCCGTCAATCTGTTCGCGTATCGCGCCGTAAATACTGGGGTCTCCGGTGTGCAGCCGCACAGTAAGCCAGCCTTCCTGTTCGCCTTGAACAAAACGCGCCATCACATCCTCCAGCGTCATTGAGGCGCTGTTGTAAATCCGGCAGTCTTTTTTGGCAAAATCCAGCAACGCAGGATTTACAAGAGAGCCCGCGTAAATAAGCTGGTCGCATCGTTCTATTAACTCTTTCCCGCGCACCGTGATGAGGTCGGGCGCGCCAGGCCCTGCGCCGACAAAGTAAATCACGCCTCGTCTCCGGCGATGATTAGGGTGTAATATCCCAGCGCACCCGTGTCGCCCGCGCCCGCGTCATGCCCGCACGCGGGTTCGCAGGGCTGTTTTATGATTAGCTCGTTTTCCATGCCGCAGTTCGAGACCAGGCTTGCGCGCAAGCCTTTTTCTTTTATTTTCTTGATTATCAGCGGTATGCTGGAGGGACCTTTCATGAATACCCGCGTGCCTTTCAGTTCGAGGAATGCGTCAAGGTTGCTTTCCGAGGCGTAAAAGATGTGCAGGTTTTTCTCTCCCAGCGCGAGGTCGCTGTTCAACGCCGCCGCCGCCGCGCAGAATGAGGGGACGCCGCTTATCATCCGCGTTTCAAAGCCGGAGGCGGTCGCTAATTCGCGCAAATAGCCGAAGGTCGAGTACACGGAAACGTCTCCCAGCGTCAGGAAAGCCGTGTTTGCGCCCTCGCGCAGACGACCGGATATTATATTGAAGGCTTCGCAGTGGCTCTCGCGCATCAGGGCGGCATCATTCGTCATCGGGATGGCAAGGCGGATTAGTTTTTTTCGTTCGATTTCGGGCGCGGCGGCGCGGGCGATTTCAAACGCGGCGGCTTTCCGCCCCTTGCCCGGGTCTATGAACGCCACATAATCGCAGGCGGCGATAGTTTTAAGCGCCTTCACCGTGATAAGTTCCGGGTCTCCCGGCCCCACGCTAACGCCGTACAGAATACCTTTTTTCATGCTCCACTCCCTCTCGCGCTCATCCCTTACGCACTTAGTAGCATAAGCATTTGTGCCCATTTGTCAACGGAGCTTAGCCGGACACCTTCGCCGATGGGTAGGGACACCTTTTTTTGGTGTCCAGCGGGTCTTGGAGAGTGATGGGGCGGCTGCCTTGCCCTAACGCATAGTCCCTTTTTGTGATATAAAGAGATATGCCCTTATCGTGGAACGAGCTCAGACAGCGAGCCGCCTCCTTTGTTACCGAGTGGTCGGATAAGGCCTCCGCCGCCAGGGAAGAAGCGGATAAATATGAAACCGCCGTATTGTCCGTCAGCGATTCTCATTTTGAAAACTATGATAAACTGGAGGTATGGGAGAGGGCATCATAAAGCGGCTGCTAGACAGCTTGCGGAAGACCGGGGATAGTATCCCCGATGTACGGCGCGGGGGAAACGCCCTGCGGTACCGGATTGCGGACGCGCTGATGTGTGCGTTTGCCGTATTTTTCCTTTTGTATCCGTCACTGCTTCATTTTCAGCGGGCGATAAAAGCCAAACGGCGGCGTAACAACATGGAAACGCTGTTCGGCGTGTCCGAAATACCGTGCGACAACAAGATACAGGAACTGATGGACGGCATAGAGCCCGGCGCGTTGTCGGGTGTATTCATAGACAACCTGCGCACGGCGGAGGGAGTGGGAGCGCTTAAGGAGTACCGGGTATTGGACGGGGGCGTGTTGCTGGCGATAGACGGGCTGTGGTACCACGCGTCACAAAAGGTATGGTGTGACCATTGTCAGCATATTACGAAGGACGGGGAGACGACGTATTATCGTACTTTAGCTTAAGAAATATAAACACCAAAATACTGATAAATCGCGGCAGACGCATCTTCACAAGTTGGAATGTCAATTAAAGCGCGTTTCATATTTACCCAGGATTTTTCAATCGGGTTATAGTCAGGCGAATACGCAGGCAAAAACAGCAGCCTCATGCCGTGACACCGGCATAGCTTTTTAAGCTTTTTGGGCGGGTGAAATAAGGCGTTATCCATTATGACGGTTGTGCTTTTGGGTAACGCTTTGACAAACTTCGTCCTGAACCACTCCACGAACGAGGCGCTTGTCGTGTTCCGGAATAACAGAGCGGGGCGACAATACCGCCTCTGATTCTCGCCGCGATCACATTGCCTCTTTGAAATTTCCTGCCGCTCTTAACGTCCTCGATTCTCACTCCTCTGGGGGCTCTTCCGTGCTCCCGGATAAGGCGAATACGCTTTCCGGTTCTTTGTGGAAAAGCTCAAAAACAGAACTCTGGAAGTCCGCAAGACCAAAGAGCCTGCCCACGCCAAAATGTATGTTTTTACCAACAGCGATGAACACAGCGAAGGCGGCCATTATCCCGGAAAAGTGATCATGGGTTCAAGT
>JAIRSB010000147.1 GCA_031255655.1 Spirochaetaceae bacterium
CTTAATCAAAAGATTGACGAACTGACACTCGCGCCCGGCACGGAACATGGAGGTGAAAACTATGTCGCCGCTGATTGACCCTCGCATCCTTAAGGGATTTAGGGATTTCCTCCCAGCCGCAGAAATCGAACGCCGTAACCTCATTGAGCGTGTTGAGGATGTTTTTCGCGCTTTCGGCTTCGCGCCTATAGACACGCCTGCACTTGAGTATACTGAGGTGCTGTTTGGCAAGGCCGGTGGCGAGACCGAAAAACAGGTCTACCGCTTCACCGACAACGGCGGGCGCGATGTGGCCTTGCGTTTCGATTTGACTGTTCCTCTGGCGCGTTTTGCCGCGGAACACCGCGCCGCGCTGCGCTTCCCATTCAAACGTTACCATATAGCAAAGGTATGGCGGGGTGAGAATACCCAGCGCGGGCGTTACCGCGAATTCACCCAGTGTGATTTTGACTGCATAGGCTGCGACAGCGCGGCGGCGGACTTTGAAATCCTGTTAATAATGAAAGAAGCCCTTACCGCCGCGGACGCCCCGCCATTTACCATGCGTCTGAACCACCGCGGGCTGTTTAACCGCTTTTTACAGACGATAGATGCCGCCGGTAAATCGACAGAAATACTACGCATTGTCGACAAGCTTTCCAAGATGGGCAAAGACGATGTATTGAGGTTGCTTTCCGCCATACTTGATGATAAAAGAGCGCGGCAAGTCATAGATTATATCGAACCTAAAGGCTCGTGGAATGAAACTTTTGAAGCCATAACAACCGCCGCTGGAGGCGATAATCCTGATTCCGAACGTCTTAAAACACTGCGGGACTTCATGATAGAAACAGAAACGCAGGATGTTTTCGTCCTAGACCCCTCTATAACGCGCGGCCTGGATTACTATACCGGCGTTGTTTTTGAGACGATGCTGGATGATATGCCGTCCATAGGCTCTGTGTGCTCAGGCGGACGCTACGACAAACTTACCGGATTATACTCGAAGGAAGCGTTGAGCGGTGTAGGCGCATCAGTCGGTCTAGACAGACTGATTGCCGCGCTGGAAGCGGCAGGTAAGACGGCAAAGCGCGAAACTTATGCAGACGCGGCGGTGATATGCTTTGATGAAGCGCAGGCTGGAGCGTACCAGAAAATAGCCAACAGGTTTCGAGAAGCGGGTATCTGTTGCGAAGTGTTTTTCGAGGCAAAAAAAGACAGCGTTCAGTTTGCTCGCGCGGAAAAAAAAGGAATTCGCTGGGCAATAATCGAGATTGCGAATGATACGTTGATACTGCGGGATTTGGCCACGAGAGAAGACAGCGAGGTGCTTTCAATAAGCGAGGCGATACTATTAATAAAAAACTCGCACAAACTCAATCAAAATGGACATAGCGCTCTTTTCGTTTACAGACCGCGGTAGTTTGCTAAAAGAACGCCTAAGCGCGTATCTTGCTCGAAGTGGGCATCAAATTATAACGCCGACTGAATACTTGGAGGGCGCATCCGGCGGCGGGCTAAAAGAGGCGGTGGCAGCGGCGTTCAAAGATGCGGACGCGCTCATTTTCATAGGAGCCGCCGGCATAGCGGTACGCGCTGTCGCACCCCTAGTCCATTCAAAACTAAGCGATCCGGCTGTCATAGTAATTGATGAACAGGGAAAATGGATAATTCCGTTACTTGGTGGGCATATAGGCGGCGGAAACGAGCTTGCACGTATAGTCGCGCTTTTCCTTGAAGCCGAAGCCGTCATCACGACGGCGACAGACACACGAAATCTTTTCGCGGTGGATGAGTGGGCGTACAAGCGGAATTTAGTCATAGACTCGATGGAAAAAGCGAAAAAAGTTTCTGCGGCTCTGCTTAGGGGCGAAGAACTCTGGCTGCAATCGGACTATCCCATTCTTGGAACACCTCCGCAAGGAATACTTTATCAGCCGGGCGGAGGCGAAAAAGCAGGCTTCGGGATAGTCGTGTCGATGAAACGCGCCGCGGACGGGCTTCCGCTGCGGCTCATCCCGCGCCGTGTTTACATCGGGATAGGCTGCCGCAAGGGAGCCGGAGAAGCCGCTATAGCGGAAGCTTTCGACGCGATACTCGAATCGTTAGGGCTTGACAGGCGTTGCGCTGCCGGAATCGGCAGCATAGATATAAAAAAAACGGAAGCCGGTCTATTAAAATTCTGCGAACGCCGCTCTCTTAGCTGCACCTTTTTCAGCGCGACAGAACTCCAGTCAGCGGAAGGCAGTGTCAGCCCATCCGGTTTTGTAAAAGAAACTGTCGGTGTAGATAATGTGTGCGAACGCGCCGCCATACTCTCCGCGGGAAATGGGAAACTTCTGATGAAAAAAACGGCGCGAAACGGCGTCAGCGCGGCGGCGGCTCTAGCGAACATAGAATTGCGTTTCTAAACGGCGCGCCAAATCCAGAGTGACGCGGCTATTCCAGATGCAGGACAACCTCGCCTACAACGACATCTCCAGTTTTAGCCGGAGTTATCTGTTTATAATTGTCTGTGTTGCATACGACCAGTTGCGTTTCAAGGCTGTAACCGGCGCGGTCTATTACGTCTTTATCGTATTCTAAAAGCAACTGACCCACGCTGACTTTGTCGCCCGCCTTCACATGAACAGTGAAACCGTCGCCGCCGAGTTTTACCGTGTCTATGCCGCAGTGGATAAGCAGTTCCACGCCGCCGCTAGAGACGATATTTACGGCATGTTTTGTATCGAATACCATATCAACTGTGCCGTCAACCGGAGCGTATATTTTTCCGCCTTGTGGCATGAAGCATACGCCTTTACCCAACGCTTCCTGTTGGTGCGCAGCATCGGCGGACTGTTTTATGTCCATTACACGGCCTTCTACCGGAGAGTATACCTTCAAAGTCTTATCCGCAGCGGCTTTGGACATAAGCCCTTTTACAAACCCAAATACTCCACCCGCTGTTTTTTCAGAATCTTTAGCCATCAATGATTCTCCTCAAATTGATTAGACTTGCGCAATAATCCAACTGGATTATTACGTACTCCATTTCACAAAACCCGCCGAAAATCAGCCCGACTTTCAGCAAACTTTTGTTTACACGATAAAGCAGAAAACGCCGCTTGTCAAATATTCGTAGTGAAAGTGCAGCAATTCTCTCATTTTAGAAACCATGATAAACTGGAGGTATGGGAGCTGGCATCATAAAGCGACTACTTGGCAGTCTGCGGAAGGCTGGTGATAGAATCCCCGACGTACGGCGCGAGAGAGAAATGCCCTGCGGTATCGGATTACTGACGCGCTGATGTGCACCTTTGCCGTATTTTTCTTCTTGTACCAGTCACTACTCCATTTTCAGCGGGTGATGAAAGCCAAACGGCGATGTGACAACATAGAAACCCTGTTCGG
>JAIRSB010000077.1 GCA_031255655.1 Spirochaetaceae bacterium
GTGCCGAGTTTGGCAGGGTTGGGGCTTGCCGTTATGCTGCCCATTTCACCCGCTGCCGGCGTTTTGATGCTATACTTCCGCGATGTTCTGTCCTGCCATGCCAAAGGTTCTTCATCATCGTAGTTGTCCGCCTCGGTTTCGCAGCCTGTAAGGGCTAGGGCGGTCATAGCCGCGGCAATTGCCGTCAGGCGTGCGAATTTGTACAAGTGTTTCATTTTTTTCCTCCAATAAAAAAGGGTTGATATTCTAAGAATATAGCTCGAGATATTGATACTATACACGTTTTTTAAGGGAAGTCAAGATATTTTTGTGAGCGTCCGCGCCGCCTCGTCATTGCGAGCGCAGCGAAGCAATCCAGTCAAACCGCCGCCGCACCCGCCCCGTCATTGCGAGCCCGTCAGGGCGAAGCAATCCAGTCAAGTTACTGCCGCACCCGCCCCGTCATTGCGAGCCCGTCAAGGCGAAGCAATCCAGTCAAGTTACTGCCGCACCCGCCCCGTCATTGCGAGCCCGTCAGGGCGAAGCAATCCAGTCAAGTCACTGCCGCACCGCTGGATTGCTTCGTCGCTTCGCTCCTCGCAATGACGAAGGACATCCGCGCCTCGCAAGGACGGGGCGGCGCGGTTCGTAAGGACAGGGCGGCACGGTTCGCAAGGACGGGACGGCGCGCCTCGCAAGGACGGCGCGGGCGTCTCGCAAGGACGAGGCGGCGCGGTTCGCAAGGACGGGGCGGCACGGTTCGCAAGGACGGGGCGGCGCGGTTTGCAAGGACTGGACGGCACGGTTTGCAAGGACTGGACGGCACGGTTTGCAAGGACTGGACGGCACGGTTCGCAAGGACGGGGCGGCGCGGCGGCGGCGTTGGATGTGAAATTGTCCCTCTGCCAAGCGGGGACTGGAAACAGCGGGGATAAATAGATATAGTAATAGATTAGCAATTATGGGCGCATCGGTTAATTTTGCCGTCAAAAGAACGGAGAAGCTAAAAGAGCCGGAAGATATGAATGTCGTACTTTTGAACGACAACTACACCTCAATGGATTTTGTGGTGGATATACTGGTATTGATTTTCCACAAAAACGAGACGGAAGCGGAACGGATAATGATGGACATCCACCGCAAAGGACGCGGCATTGCCGGCACTTATACCAGTGACATCGCGCGCACAAAAGCAGCGCAGGTGCACTCCTTGGCGGAGCAAAACGATTTTCCCCTGCGCTGTGTGCTTGAACCGCTGTAACAGACGGGGCGTCTGTTTTCCCGCGCCAAAACCGGCGCGGGTGGTTTTAGCTTTTTTGCTAAGGAAAGACTTTTGGAGTGTTTATGAAAATCAGCAGACCCGCGCAAGCTATAATTAACGCCGCATATACG
The DNA here is from genome assembly GCA_031255655.1 of Spirochaetaceae bacterium. Taxonomy (GTDB): domain Bacteria; phylum Spirochaetota; class Spirochaetia; order Treponematales; family Breznakiellaceae; genus JAIRMY01. The sequence goes on from JAIRSB010000077.1 coordinate 1,372, forward strand.
GAAGCCCGTATGCGCCGTCATGAATACTTAACGCCGGAACATATCTTATACGCTGCCCTCAATGTCGAAGCCGTCAGCGTTGTATTGAACGCCTGCGGCGCGAATGTAAAACAACTAAAAACCGGTATGGAAAGCTTTTTGGAAGAAAAAATACCGGTAAACGACAAAGAACCCACACAAACAGCCGGATTTCACAACGTTTTGGAAAGAGCGGTCATGCAGACCAGGTCTTCTCAGCGTGAAATGCTTGATGTTGCCGACATATTAGTCTCGCTTTATGACGAGGAACAGAATTTTTGCGGATATTACCTGCGAAAATCCGGCCTAGACCGCCTTGAATTGCTAAAGACACTTTCACACGGCTTTGATAATGATGACATCGCGCGGAATTTTATCAACAGTAACACAAGCGGGATGGAAGCAACGGAAGTCGAAGAAGAAGCAAGGCAGAAAAACCCTAAAAAAAATGCGCTGGAACGCTTTGCCACGGAGCTTACAGCCCTTGCCCGTAAAGGACAGCTTGATCCGGTGGTGGGGCGCGTTGAAGAGATTGAGCGGACTATTCAGGTTTTGTGCCGCAGGACAAAGAACAACCCCGTTCATGTGGGGGATTCTGGCGTGGGCAAAACCGCCGTTACCGAAGGGCTGGCGCAGCTAATCGCCGCTGGGAAAACGCCGCCGCCGCTGCAAAACTGCGCTTTGTACTCCCTCGATATGGGCGCGCTGGTCGCGGGAACTCGTTACCGCGGCGATTTTGAGGCGCGTATTAAGGCTGTCATTGATGAAATCGTAAAAAAAGAGCGCGCCATTCTGTTTATAGACGAAATCCACATGTTGGTTGGAGCTGGCGCCGCCTCCAATGGGACGATGGACGCCTCGAATTTGCTAAAACCTGCGCTTGCGGGCGGCAAATTGCGCTGCATAGGCTCGACAACGCATGAGGAATACAATAAGCACATCGAAAAAGACCGCGCATTATCACGCCGTTTTCAGAAAATCGATATTGACGAACCGAATGAGGCGGACGCGGTAGATATTTTGCGGGGTATAAAGGCAAAATACGAAGATTATCATAAAGTCATTTACACGGAAGAGGCGATAAAATCCGCCGTACAGCTTTCGGCGCAGTACATTACCGAACGCCGTCTGCCGGACAAAGCCATCGACGTTATAGACGAGGCGGGCGCGTTTGCCCGCATAAGCGCATGGAAAGAGGCGGAACGGCAAAAAGTGGAGAACGCGGACGTGGCTGCCGAGCCTAAAGCTGAAGCCCCGGAAACACCGGAAAAAGGGGAGGCGGACAATCAGAAAGAAATACGCCGCCTTCGGAAACGTTTAGCCGAAGAAGATGATCGCGCCGTCCCCGAAAACAGCGTGAAAAACGTTTCCAGTGACGGAGAGGCTGGCGAGCTTGAAAGTAATCCCGAACTTTTTACCGAAGACGAGGCGGACAGTGAGGCGGAAGTCGAAACGTTGACGATAGATTTGCCGCAGATTGAAACTGTTGTCGCCCGTATTGCGCGTATAGCGGAAAAGACTGTCTGTGAAAGCGAGCGGGACAAACTGCGTTATCTGGAAGAAAACTTAAAGGAGCGTGTTTTCGGGCAGGACGAGGCGGTGAAAACCGTTGTAAAGGCGGTTAAACAGAGCCGCGCCGGTTTCCGCAGCCCAGCGAAACCGGTGGCGAACTTTCTTTTCGCGGGGCCGACGGGTGTGGGTAAAACAGAATTGACGCGCTCGTTGGCGGATTTGCTCGGTGTTCCCACGCTGCGTTTTGACATGAGCGAGTATCAGGAAAAACATACGGTTTCGCGTCTGATAGGCTCTCCACCCGGCTATGTCGGCTACGAGGAGGGGGGCTTGTTGACGGACGCGGTGCGTAAACAGCCGCGTTGTGTACTCTTGCTTGATGAAATCGAAAAGGCGCACAGCGATATTTTTAATCTGCTGCTTCAAGTGATGGACTACGCGACACTAACCGATAACAACGGGCGCAGGGCGGATTTCCGCAACGCGGTGATAGTCATGACCAGTAACGCCGGGGCGCGGGATATTGGCAAAAATCTGATAGGTTTTGGCGAGCGTGTCATTGGCCACGAAAACGCGGTGAATGACGCTGTTGAGAAAATATTTACGCCGGAATTTCGTGGGCGGCTTGACGCGGTAGTCCGTTTCAATCATCTTTCGGAGGATGTGATGGTTTCTATCGTCGAAAAGGAATTGAATCTTTTTAAGATGCAGCTTGCCGAAAAAAATGTTTCAGTCCGCATTAGTGAAGACTGCGTCAAAAATCTTGCGAAAGAGGCTTATTCAAAAGAAACCGGAGCGCGTAACGCGGGTAGGCTTATCGAAGAAAAGATAAAATCTTTCTTTGTTGACGAGGTGCTGTTTGGAAAACTTTCCGGCGGTGGTGCAGCGGAGATTGACTGGGTGAACGGCGCTTATAAATTTGATTTATCCTAAAGGTCCCGACCCTCTTTTTCCTTATCTTGATAAAGATGTTGTATACCGCTTTCCTGACCCGCGCAAGGCCGCGGGCGATATTGTCTGTATTGGCGGCAATCTTTCGCCAGGGATGTTGCTTTCCGCATACGAGCAGGGGATTTTCCCATGGTTTAACGAGGATGATCCTGTTTTATGGCAGTCGCCCGATCCGCGTTTCGTAATTTTTCCGCAAAATCTTCACGTTTCCGCTTCTATGCGTAAGGTTCTGAATAAAAAACGATTTGAAATCACGTTTGACCGAGATTTTCACGCCGTCATTTCCTCCTGTGCTAGTATTTACCGGCGCGGGCAGCAGGGTACGTGGATAACTGGGGATATTATAGCGGCGTATTCTGAGCTTCACAGATTGGGTTACGCTCATTCCGCCGAAGCCTGGCTGG
>JAIRSB010000157.1 GCA_031255655.1 Spirochaetaceae bacterium
CCCCGCGTACCCAAGCCGCGCCGCAAAACCTTTGCGCCGCGGCTTGGGATTAGGAGTTTGCCCCGCCCCGTCATTGCGAGGCGCGGATGTCCTCCGGTCATTGCGAGGAGCGAAGCGACGAAGCAATCCAGCGGTGCGGCGGCGGCTTGACTGGATTGCTTCGCCTCCTGCGGAGGCTCGCAATGACGGGTGTCGATTGGGGTTGTAAGTCATTCCGGCGGGCCTCCTTGTGAGTGAGGGCATTTGCCGCCGCCGCCCTGCGTCAGGTGTTGACGCAATACGGCGTAGCGTATTTTTTGTTTAATTCCAGCTTCCATATATTTAATTCTTTGTCAAAGCCGCCGCTGTCTTCAGTTTGAAAATTGTTTGTGTATAGTTCCTTTTTCAGGCATAGGACACCCGCCATGCGGTCTGGGGGGTTTACGGCTGCTTTCACTGGGGGCGCGGGCGCCGTGGCTGCGGGTGTACAAAGGGGGCGTTGTGTGCAATGATGGGGTAAACACGCCTGCTTGTGCGGCGCAAAATAAAAAGAGTCCGGTCAAAAGCGGCCATTTAGGAAATAGAATGAAAAAATCGTTTTTGTGTGCGTTGACGGCTGGATTGCTGCTGTCATTATAACAACATGAGGGTTAGTTACGACGCGCTGTATCAAGTGATGAAGGAGCGTCTTGTAAAATACGGGGCGGATGAGGATATTGCGCGCGCCTGTGCCCGTAATCTAGCCGAAACCTCGCTTTGCGGCGTATATTCGCACGGATTAAATCGTTTTACACGCATTATCTCTATGATGAAAAAAGGCTTCATCAAACCAAATGAGCGGCCGGAGCGCGTTTCCTCTATGGGCGCTCTTGAGGTTTGGGATGGCAGGCTCGGCATGGGGAACACCAACGCCGCTTTCTGCATGGACAGGGCGATAGAGCTGGCAAAGGCAAGCGGGATAGGATGCGCCGCGCTGCGAAACACTAATCACTGGCAGAGGGGGGGCGCCTTCGGTGTGCAGGCGGCGGGCGCGGGCTGTGTTGCCGTCTGCTGGACCACCACCATGCCCAATATGCCCGTATGGGGCGGTAAAAACCGCCGCATCGGGAACAATCCTCTAATCTTTTGCGTCCCTTACCGCGACAGCTATGTATTGTTTGACGGCGCGATGTCCCAGTTTTCTTACGGGGCTATCGAATCGGCGCAAATCGCCGGCAGAAAGCTGCCTGTCGCGGGCGGTTACGACGAGCGCGGTATGCTGACGGACGACCCCGCCGCCATAGCCAAGACTTGGCGGACGCTTCCCATCGGTTTCTGGAAGGGATCGGGTTTGTCCATCCTGATGGATATGGCGGCTGTCGTCCTATCCGGCGGTAAACCGGTGTGCGAAATAGGCAGGCAGGGCGGCACGCCGGAGGACGAATACGGACTAAATCAGGTTTTCATAGCGATGGACGCGCGGGGGAGCGGAGCGGAAGTGGTTGACGCTGTCATAGCGGACATAAAGTCCGCCGAGTTCGCGGAATGGAGTTCCGAAATACGCTGCCCCGGCGAGCGCGAAAAGCGGCTTAGGGCGGAAAACGAAAGGCTGGGTATTCCAGTGGACGAGGGTATTTGGAAAGCCGTAAACGCTCTTTGATAAAAGCAGCCATAGGCGGCGCGGTTTTGCGCCGTTAAAAAATAAGTAGGAGTGTAAGATGTTTGCAAGTAGTGTTCTTTTAGCCGAAAAGTATGATTTCATGAGTGAGAAGTTTAAGTTGGCTTACGAGTTTCTACGGCGCAAGGATTTGGCCGAGCTGCCTGTTGGAGAGATTGTGCTTTCGCCGGATGTTACGGCGCGTGTGCAGGAATACAACACAAAGCTGCCGGAAGATGCCAAGTTTGAAAGCCACGAAAAAATGATTGACATACAGTATGTCGTTTCGGGGCAGGAATTTTTCGGGCTTGCCCCGCGTGACAGTCTTAAGGTTTTGGAGCCTTACAACGAGGGAAAGGACATGACCTTTTATCATGACCCGCCTATGTACGGCTCGCTGCTGCTTCCGGCTGGAAGTTTTATTGTGGTTGTGCCGGAGGAGGCTCACAAGCCGGCTTGCGTTGTAGGGAGTTCCGCTCCGGTAAAAAAGATTCTTATGAAGGTTAGGATTTAGGGCTTAAACCATGGATGTCCGTTGACGTTCGTCATTGCGCTCGGCAAAATGCAACGGCAAAATGCCGCGGCAATTTGCAACGGCAATTTGCCGAGCGAAGCAATCCAGTACAGGGTCTGTTTGTCTGGATTGCTTCGCCGTTGTCGGCAAGTTGCCGCGTTACGCGCTTTTACGAGAAATAACGTTTCAGAAGGCCGGCGAAACCCGCGCCGTGACGCGCCTCGTCTCTGGCCATCTCGTGAACGGTGTCGTGAATGGCGTCATAGCCTTTCTCTTTGGCACGTTTTGCCAAATCCGTTTTTCCTGTGCAGGCGCCGTTTTCCGCGGTGACGCGCATTTCAAGGTTTTTCTTTGAACTGGCGCTCAAAACATCGCCCAGCAATTCCGCGAAACGGGAGGCGTGGTCTGCCTCCTCAAAAGCGTAGCGTTTGAATGCTTCGGAAATCTCAGGATAACCTTCACGGTCGGCGGCGCGGCTCATGGCAAGATACATACCCACCTCGGCGCACTCGCCGTTAAAGTTGGCTATCAAATCTTTCTTTATGTCTTCCTCGACATCTTTCGCTATACCGACGATGTGCTCCGCGGCATAAGCGCCGCCGATGACTTCCTCTTTGAATTTCGCCGCCGGCGCTTTACAAACCGGACATTCCGCCGGCGGTTTCTCGCCGGCGTGGACGTATCCACAGACCATACAAACCCATTTTTTCATAAACTACCTCTCAAAAACAATAATTATTCCCGGCTGACAGCCGGATTTGGCCGCGCCGAACATTCGGCGCATACACCCCTAAAAAGTATGCTGTGCGATTCGATCATGCCGCCGCCGCGCTCTTCCGCCTCTAAATCCAAGTCGTGTTTATACGCGACAGGCATATCCATTACGCGCCCGCACTTAACGCAAAGAATATGGTAATGGTCTTCAACTCTAACATCATAGCGCACCGCGTCCTGACAAGAGACGGCGATTATTTTGCCTTCGTCCTCCAGAACCTGTAAGTTGCGGTAAATCGTGCCCAAGCTGATGTTTTCTTTCAAAAAGCGTGAAGCCGCGTTCGTTATATGCTCGTAAGTTTCCTTTGCTGTAGGATGGTCCAACTCACCTACCGCCTCAAGAACCATGCCGCGCTGTTTTGTTTTCCGCCTTGAAAAATCCATTCCATTAGCCTTATTGCTAATCATTCCTAATAAAAAGATATGGCAAACAAAAGGTTAAGTCAAGGAGATTTTTTAAGTCCCCTCATTGCGAGCCTGTTAGGGCGAAGCAATCCAGCGAGGCGGCAGTCATTATCCGGCTTGTTTCGCTCTGCTTTATTGATAAAAGGGCGGCGTTTAATTAGGCTGTTAGTATGACAAAAAGGGCTATGTTTTTGCTGTGGGCGGGGGCGGCGATTTCCGTTTCGGAGATATTTACAGGCGGTCTCTTGGCCCCGCTGGGCTTTGCGAAAGGTCTTTTCGCGATATTAGCCGGACATTTGATAGGGACGCTGTTTCTGGCGGGCGGCGCGTATGTTTCGTACAAGCGTAAAATCAACGCGATGGAAGCGGTAGCTTTCTCGTTTGGCAAGGTTGGCGGGCGGCTGGCCGCCTTGTGTAACCTAATCCAGCTTACTGGATGGATAATCATCCTGATTGTGCAGTCCGCAAGCGCGATAACCGGAGTATTCTCCACCATCCCCTTTTGGGCTGCCGCGCTCGTCCTAGCCGCCGCCCAAATGGTTTGGGCGGCGGCTTTCGGCAGTCCGGCCAGCCGAATGAACAGCGCGGCGGTGGTTTTGCTTGCGCTGTTGTGCTTCCTCTTTTTATTCGAGGCTTCCGGCGGCGGGGCAGGGCTTGCGGTGGAGGGCGGCATAAGCCTGACGCTTGGAATAGAACTATCTATCGCCATGCCCGTTTCGTGGCTGCCTCTTGCCGGGGACTACTCGTGCAAAGCGAAAACAAAATCTTGCGCGGTATGGGCGCCCTTTTGGGGCTATTTTCTGGCAAGCTGCTTTATGTACATAATCGGGCTTTATATCGCGGTGAAGACGGGTAAAGACATTTTCGGGTTTATAGCGTCCGGCAGATTTCGTTACGCGGCCTGCGTGATAGTTTTGCTTTCGACAATGACCACCAATTTTGTAGCTCTTTATTCCGCTGCTCTCTCTTCCAAACAATGGATAAAAAGCGGCGGAACACGCCTGCCCATCATGGTGATAGGAATGCTTGCTTTAGTGGTTTCCGTGTTTTTTCCGGCGGAACGTTTCGCGCTGGTTCTGGAAAGATTTCTGGGTGGTATTATGATGGTATTCACGCCCATTTTTACAATCGTCCTGCTTGAATGTTTTACAAACAAAGTGCGTTTTGAAAAACAAGCTAACATAAGGCTTTTAATCATTGTGATTATTTGTATGTTCGCAAACTTCTTATTTAACAAATATGCTGTTCTAATCCCAATGCCGGCGACGGCTCTGCTTGCCGCTGCGCTCTTCTTTATCAGTGAACGGATGAGTGGGGGGAGGGGGGACACGCACCGTGTTACACGCGGGGTGTCAGAGAAATCCGTTGTTTCGGATGATGGTGTCTAGGACTTTTAATACGCCAAAGTTATCGTTTGAATCAGCGGTAAAATTGGCGTATTTTTTCATGTCTTCGCTGGCGTTTTTAACGATATAGCTGTGTTTTACGGACTGAAGCATCTCTATATCGTTGTAAGTGTCGCCAAAGGCCGCCATATTTTCGCATCCAATGTTTAAGCGTTCGGCAAGAACGCGCATGGCTTTTCCTTTGTCTATTCCCTTGTTCATAATATCAATCCAGATGGTATCGCCTATGGTAACGGAAAAATCGCCGCCGTAACGCGGCTTAAACGCGCTTTCGTAATACTCCGCGCTGTTTTTGTCAGGAAAATAAACAGTGAACTTGCAGGCTTCTTCGACGCACTCTTCAAGGTCTTTTACGAATTTAATCTTTAGGTAAAATGTTTTTAAGTGGTTTTCATATTTTTTGTATTTTTCGGAAATAAAAGCCGCGTCCAAAGCGCAAAGTATGGCAACGCCGGGCGTTGCCTCTTCTGTGAATTTAATCATCGAGCGGTACGCGGCGCGTTCCAAAAGGCTTTTGAAAATAATCTCGCCCTTGCGGATTATTATCCCGCCGTTATCGCTTATAAAGCTCATCCGGTCTTTCATTTCTGGAAACAGTCCGTAAAGCGTGTACAGCGGGCGGCCGCTCGCTATAACAAAATCTATTCCAAGTTTTTCTAGTTTCGGAATGTAATCATCAAAATTAGGGGGGATTTCGCCCTTTTCCGTAAGCAAGGTGTGATCCATGTCAGAAGCTATTAGTTTTATTGCGTCCATGCAAACGCGCTCCTTTTGTCCGCCGCCGGACTGGTCTGTTTTCTAGTTAATTCTATAGCGGCGGCTTGCGAATGAAAAGGGCAGGCCGGCGGTAGACAGGCAGGGCACTGGTCAGCTTTGCTTCGATAATTTAATATAAAACAAATGGCTGTTGATTCCGGCGGAAACGAAAAAATCCCGCAGTCCGTAACGGATTTTATCCCGTTTGCGCGTCCGTTCATTGGTAAAGAGGAAGAGGATGCGGTACTGCGGGTGCTGCGTTCCGGCTGGCTTACCACAGCGGCAGAGGCTCTGGCGTTCGAGGACGAGTTCGCGGCACGTCTTAACCTTACCGCCGAAATTCCGGTAAAAGCCGCTGCCTTAAACAGTGCGACAAGTGGTCTTCATCTTGCGCTGGAAGCCTGCGGTGTTCGCGCCGGAGATGTGGTGATTGTCCCGTCATATACCTTTGCCGCCACCGCCGAAGCTGCCGTCTACCTTGGGGCGGATGTCGCTTTTGTTGACTGCGCTCCGAATTCCTTCCTGCTAGACCCCGCCCATTTCGAGAAAATCGCGCGGCGTTTGATTGAGGGCAAAACCGCCTACGAGAGTGGCGGACCCACCGGAAGGCCGCGGGCGGTTATTCCAGTGCATTTCGGCGGTCTCTGCGTCGATATGGACGCGGTAAACGGCATAGCGCGGCGTTTCGGTATTTCTGTAATCGAAGACGCCGCCCATGCCTTCCCCGCCTACACGGAGGCCGGATTTCCGGCGGGTACGCTCGGAGATGCGGGGGTGTTCTCGTTTTACGCCACAAAAACGCTCACAACGGCTGAAGGCGGGATGCTTGTAAGCCGAAACGCGGATATAATAAAGCGCGTAACGCTGATGCGCTGTCACGGCATTGACCGCAATGTCTGGAACCGCTACACAAGCGGCAAGGCTTCGTGGTACTACGAGGTAATCGAGGCGGGCTGCAAATACAATCTGCCGGACATACTCGCGGCGATAGGCCGCGTTCAGTTGGGGCGGGCGGACGATTTGCTGGATAAGCGCAAGTCCATAGCGGCGTGTTATGACGCGGCGTTCTCCGGCGACTCGCGGTTTAGCGTACCGCCCAGCGCGGCGGGCGACGCCCGTCATCTGTATCCGCTGCGGCTTAATCCCACGCTTACCGGTCGTGTGTCCCGCGATGACTGCATATCTAGGCTTAAAGAGATGGGGATAGGCGTTTCTGTTCATTTTATACCGCTGCACACCATGCCTTACTACAAAAAGCGTTATGATTTGAAGGCGGAAGACTTTCCACAGGCGGAAGACGCTTACAAGCGTGTAATATCGCTTCCGGTATGGCCGGGCATGACGAGGGGGCAGGTTGACAGGGTTATCGACTCTGTTCTTAGATTGATATGAACCGCTCTTTTCATATAGAAATCAGATAAAAAAAGAGGCTTTTTTGTTTGTAGACGATATAAATCCGGCAGACCAATACTTCGCTGTTACGAATTTCGCCGTTACGATTCGCTCGCCTATCGCGCGTGGAAAGCTGGAAAACATACGCTGCCCTGCCATGGAGTCGCAGTACAGGCTGATACGCGCCTCCGACATACCGGGCAGCAAACTGCTTGACGGCAGTTCTGTTCCTATTTTGGCTGAGGAGCGGCTTGATTATATCGGAGAGCCAATCGCCATCCTAACCGGGCCGGACATCGTGAAACTTGAGGAGATTTCACGGGAAATAATTGTCGAGACGGAAGATGCCGACTCCGGCGTTCCCGCGGTTTTTTCGCTGGAGGATAACGGCGCGGAAATCGCGGCTCAAGTCATGTTGGATATTGCCGCCGCTGTAAAAAGCGTTTCGGCGCCGAAAGAGAAGCCGCCGGACGACGGGAGCTCTCCCGATTCTTCCGTTGAGGATGCTATGCCGCCGGAGGCTCGGCTCGTTACTGGAACTTACAGAACCGGCATTCAGGAACACTGGTACACTGAACCGCACGGGGCTGTTGCCGTTCCCGTTGGAAAGGGTGTTGCCGTGCACACGGCATCACAATGGCCTGATCATGTAAAACGGAGCGTGGCGGCGGCTCTGTCATTGTCCACCGGCGATGTTTCGCTGGAAATCGTCGATACAGGGCTGCATTTTGACGGGAAAATCTGGTATCCGTCTCTTGTTGCCGTTCACGCCGCGCTTGCCGCGTTTATCACGAAACAACCTATCAAATTGATGTTTACCCGCGAAGAGGATTTTCGTTTTTCACCGAAGCGTCCGGAAACGATGATAGAATTTTCGACTCGTTTGGAGCCGAGCGGTGAGGCTGCCGAGACAGAAATCAAAGTCCGCGCCGGTTTCGGGGCGGTCGGATTTTTCGCGGATGAGATGTTGAGCAGTATCGCGAAGGGGGCGGCTGGATACTACAAACTTGGGCATATTAAGGTGAGCGCGGATGCGGCGTTGACCAATCTGCCGCCCGCGGGTCCTTTCGCCGGGCTGGGTGCGGCACAGGGCATATTCGCGCTGGAACGTCATGTCTCGAAAATCGCCGGAGTTTTGGGTATAGAAAATTTGGAATGGCGCAAACCGCGTTTCAATGAAAAAAAAGCCGCTGTGGACGAGCTTGTGAAATTGAGTGAAAATCTGATGTCGCATAGTGATTACAACCGTAAGTGGGCGGCTTACGAGCTTTTGAGCAGGCGTATGAAAACAACGGGCGAGCGTTCAACTCCGATGCGCGGTATTGGAATTTCGACTGTCATATACGATGAGCCGCCTTTTGTCTTTGGCGGCGGCACGCCCGATTCTCCGCGGGATAACGGCAAATATCCGCAGCTGGCAGTTGCCATTATAGAGCTTGAGGTTGACAGCGTTGATTTTTCCACAAATATACGCGGCGTTTGGATGTCTGTATGTACTGGCGCGTTGAGCGATAAACGCACCATGCGCCGGAAATTGCTTCAAAATATTATTTGCGCATTGGGCTGGACAATTTTTGAAAAACTGAATTACGAGGGTGGAAAAATCAGTGAAAGCGAGTACGCTAACTACCGCATACCGGAGCCTTCCACCATACCGCGTATACATATCTTTCTTTCGGAACGTGAAAACAAGGAAGCTAATCCCAACGCCTTGTTAGAATTGCCGTACGGTGTAATTCCTGCGGCATATTTGCAGGCGCTCACGCAGGCTTGCGGGCATCATTTCGAATCGATTCCGGCGCTTCCTTACGATATTTGGAACGCGCTGTTGAAAAACGAGGAGGAAGCGGAGGAGGAGAAAGAGAAATGACGCTGTCTTTTATTTTGAACGGAGAACCGGTTACCGTGAATGTCGAACCAAACAGGCGGCTTATCGACATACTGCGCAACGATTTCGAGCTGACAGGCTGTAAAAGCGGCTGTTTGGGCGGCTTGTGCGGGGCCTGCGCCGTGATTTTCAACGGCATTGTAAGCCCCGCCTGTTTAATTCCGGCATTCCGCATACGGGACAGCACGATTATCACCATTGAAGGTTTTGCCAGAAGCAATCACTACAAAGATATAGAGCGCGGTTTCAGTTTGCATGATGTTGAAAGCTGCGGATACTGCGGCGCGTCAAAATTTCTGATTACTGAAATACTGCTTGTCGAAAAAAAGACTCCGTCACGGGAAGAGATATTAAAGGCGTTTGACAGTGTAAAATGCCGCTGCACACTGGGCGAAAATCTTATTGACGCGGTAATGGCCGCGTCCGAAATACGGCAAAGGAGACTGCGTGAGCAAAATGCTTAGTCAAATTTTTTATCCCAATAATTTGCAGGAATTTTTTAATACGCTTGATCGTTTCACTTCTGTCGATTTATTCAAAGGCGGCGCGTATCAAATGCGTAGGCAGCATGGCCGGACATTTGTTTTGCCGGAACTTATCATCGACACGGATAAATTGGCCGAACTTCACAGCATTAACCGGACGGAACGGTACCTAGAAGTTGGCTCGATGGTAAGTCTTAGCCGGCTTTTAACGCTCGGTAAAATTGTTCCGGAAATTGTGCGGCAAACATTGGAACACTCGTATCCCTGTTTACTGCGTAACGCCGTTTCGATAGGCGGAGTCTTGTGCGGCGCTCAAGGACATGAGCCTCTTAACGCCGCCCTGATAGCGCTCGGCGCCCGGTGCGAATTGCGGGCGAATGCACAGTCCCGCTGGGTTAGCCTGAACCAGCTTACTCGCTCCGACAAGCCGTTTGCTTTTTCCCCGCATGAAATCTTATACCGCGTAAGAATTCCGCTGGATACGTGGAATTTTTCTTTGCTTAAGAATTTTGACGATGTGGGCGTGGAAACAGGGGAGCATGAAAGCGGGCTAATCATCTTTCTTGCCCGTATTCAGAACGATATATTGTCGGATGTCCTCGTCATTTTTTCAGGCCCCGCCATTCTTCAGGACAGGGACTGCGAGACGGGGTTGATTGGACAGAAACTCCCGTTGCCCAAAAAAGATGTTCCCGTGTTCACGAATCTTTGGAAAAATTATTTTTCTGAAAATTGCACGCCTTTTCTCCGTGACAAAATACTGGCGTTCATTGAATCCGCGATTTTGCAAATCGCGGATTAGGCGTTTTATCGCCGGCGGCTCATCCCTTTACGCGCAGCGATTTTAGTATTTTCGCGATTATGTCCCCGTAAGAGTTTTTGCTAAACTCGCTTCCGCTCCCTCCGGCGAATTCCCGCAGTGCGCCGCTGTCTCCGTAAAAAAGCCCGATGTCGCCCGCTTTGAAAATATAATTTGGTTCGCAAATGATGTATTCCGTACTTGTTGACCGTACCGAAAGCAGGTTGAGTTGATATTTTTTTCTTAGCTTGGTTTCTAGCAAGGATTTTCCAAAAAACGCTTCCGGTATTTCAAGCTCCGCTATGGCAAGATTGCCGCTTACCGGCAAATACGAAAGTAGTAAATCTGAAAACAACAGAGGCGTTATTCGTTTCGCGGCTTCTTTGTCAGGGAACACAACTTTTGTGGCGCCCACTAATTCAAGTATTTCGCCGTGCGCGTCCGTTTCCGCTTTGGCGATAATGTTTTTTATTTTAAGTTTTTCGCAGTAACTCGCCGCCAGAACGGAGGCTTCTATTTTTCCGCCCAAATCAATCACGACAGCGTCAATTGTTGACGGCAAAATTTTTCGCAGAGTTTCCACCGTCATGATGTCGAGCGCGACAGCGCTTACAGGTGCGTCTTTATAAGCGTCCACAACATCGCGGTCTTTGTCGATTATGAATACGTCGGCTTTTAGTTCTAAAAGTTCGTCTAAAATGCTTTTCCCGAAATGTCCCAAGCCTAAAATGGCAATCTGCCTCATAACATTAAGCTATAACGTATTATTAAAACTGTCAATTTCACCACCGTTGAGGTTTGGCGGTTTGACGCTGAAGCCGCCCGCCCGCGTTTAGTCCGCCGGAACGCTGAAACGCTCAATGAACTTCGCCGCGCCGGTTTCGGGCGCAAGCCGGACGCATATTCCTTGCACACTTGCCGCGCCTTCCGCGCAGTGCAGCGGGTAGGATATTTGCTTTCGCGCACGTTCGAGGCAAATTTCTTTATCCATACCAATTATTCCACTTAAAACTCCGGTCATCCCCATGTCGCTTATGTAGGCGGTGCCCTGCGGCAAGATTTTTTCATCGGCAGTCTGAATGTGGGTGTGCGTGCCCGCCAAAACTGAAGCGCGTCCGTCCGTGTGAAACCCTAGAGCTTCTTTTTCGCGGGTCGATTCGGCGTGAAAATCCACAAGTACGAATAACGGACAATCCGGCGCGGAATCTTCCGTCTGAGCGGAAACTCCGGCGGTCTTGATTATCTCGTCAAAGACATGGAACGGGCAGTCTATCGGCGTCATATACTCACGCCCTTGAAGGTTTATAACAAGAAAACGAAAGGATTTTTTTTTGATAACAACAAAACCGTGCCCCGCCGCCGGTGGAGGATAGTTCGCCGGACGCAGAGTACGCTCTTCGCTGTCCATGAATGTCCAAAACGGGCGTTTTTCCCAAACATGGTTTCCACTCGTTATCACATCGACGCCGGCGGCGAAAATCCGGCGGGCGTCCTCTTCTGTCATTCCCAAAACAGAAGAGTTCTCGCCGTTTGCCGTAACAAAAACCGCACTGAAACGCTGGATAAGTGCCGGCAAAGTCCGCTCCAGCGCTCTTATACCCGCTTCTCCGACGACATCTCCCAGCATGAGGACGCTTACCGCGTTATCTGGCATATTCAACTATGCGTGTTTCTCTGATAATCGTTACCTTGATACGTCCTGGATAATGCAAATCATCCTCGATTTTTTTGGCGATATTCCGCGACATCAGCCGCGCCTGCTCATCGTTTACCTGCTCGTTGTGCACAACCACTCGCAGTTCGCGTCCGGCCTGAATCGCGAAAGCTTTCTCCACGCCGTTGAAAGAGGTCGCTATATTTTCGAGATTTTTAAGCCGCTTGATATAGTTATCCACAGTTTCTTTCCGCGCGCCCGGGCGCGCGGCAGATATTGCGTCCGCAATCTGAACCACAAGCGATTCGATGCACGACGCCTCTATATCTCCGTGATGAGCGCCGATAGCGTTTACGACGCGGGGATCTTCACCCATTTTACGCGCCATCTCCATGCCTATTTCCGCGTGATTCAAATCGGAATCGGTTTCAACGCCCTTGCCTATGTCGTGCAACATAGCAGCCCGTTTCGCCAGATCGCGGTTCGCGCCCAGTTCGGCGGCAAGCAGACTGGCAAGCTGCGCCACTTCCCGCGAATGCCGTAGCACGTTTTGTCCGAAACTAGTCCTGAAGTACAGCCGCCCCAGCAAACGTATCGCGTCATTGCTGATGTTGTGAATGCCTAAGTCATAAATCAGCTTTTCGCCTTCCTCGAATATTTTTTGAGAAATATCCCGGGAAACCTTACTGACAACCTCTTCAATTCTGGCAGGATGAATTCTTCCGTCTGAAATAAGGCGGTCAAGCGCGATTTTAGCGATTTCACGGCGTACCGGATCGAAACAAGAAATTACAACCGCTTCCGGCGTATCATCGATGATAATGTCAACGCCGGTAACAGTTTCAAAAGCGCGGATGTTGCGCCCCTCGCGCCCGATAATCCGCCCTTTCATGTCGTCATCCGGCAGTGATACCGTTGAAACCGTTACCTCTCCGGTAACATCCGTCGCCAAACGCTGAATAGCCGTAACAAGAATATCCTGCGCCTTCTTTTCGGCGGTTATGTTAGCTTCGCCTTCTATCTTGTTGATGATGGTCTGCGCATCGTGCAGAGCCTCATTTTCAAGATGTTTTATTATCTGGGACTTGGCTTCCGCAGCCGTGAGTCCCGAAATCCTTTCCA
Source organism: Spirochaetaceae bacterium (assembly GCA_031255655.1). Taxonomy (GTDB): domain Bacteria; phylum Spirochaetota; class Spirochaetia; order Treponematales; family Breznakiellaceae; genus JAIRMY01. The sequence continues at coordinate 12,811 of JAIRSB010000157.1, forward strand.
ATTCAAGACGGTAGCGTTCTTCTTCATGCATGAGCGTACTTTCACGCGAAGCAAAGGCCTTTTCCTTCTCCGCAAGTTGCTGCTCAACACGTTCCGCCTGCCGAAACTTCTTTTCAACAACATCTTCCCGTTGAAGGACACGATGTTCTAACCGCTGTAATTCCGCTCGTCTTTCCCGAGTCTCCCTTTCCGCGTGATTGCGCTCGCTGATAATTTTTTCTTTCGCTTCAAGAAGCATTTCCTTCCGTATAGCATCAGCATCTTTTACTGCATCCTCTCTAATTCGTCTGGCGAGTTGTTCTGTCGCCGTTAATTGAAATCTGGCATAAAGCCATCTAATGATCCAGCCTAAGGTTAACCCGGTAAGAGGGAGGATTATCCAAAATATCCAATCCATACATAAACCCCTTACCAAAACTGCATAAAAATAAGATTTATATTATCACGCCCGTGCGGTTTGGTCAATTGTGCGGTTTTGCGACTGTAGGCAATTCGCGTGATTGACAAATTTAAGCGTGGACGCTTATCGTTAAAACAGTAATTCCTTCCTTCCATTCGTTCTTTAACCCTAACTGGGCGCGTGGTTGAAGCAAGGCAAACAAAACTAGGAGGTTCTTATGAGTTTCTTAGATCTTTGCCTGCTCTTCGTGGGCATAGCTCTAACTATGGACAGCGCGGTAATTCCAAAACCAGCCGCGAAAACACCGATGTTTATCAATTTTGTAACGGGTTCGATTCCTGCGGTTGGTAATCCCATCAAATTAAACGCTGACGCGGCTTGTTCTCTGTTCGCGGCGGGTTCTCCCGTAATTCCTGTTTTGCGAGAAAAGAGGCGCTCGAATGACTGAAACGAACGGAATATTCGCGTTTATGAAAAGCCGGGGAATTGATTTGTCGTGGAACCGGTTAGGTATCAAAGGTATGGGCGCGATGGCGCAGGGACTTTTCGCCTCTCTGCTAATTGGGACGATTCTTAATACAATCGGCACACATACGGGTTTCGAGTTCTTGAACAAAGCCGGGGCTTTCGCTTCAGGGGCAGCTGGAGCGGCCATGGCGGTTTCTATCGGCTTCGCGCTTGAGTCGCCGCCTTTTGTCTTGTATTCGCTGGTTGCGATAGGGCAGGCGGCGAATAGTCTTGGCGGCGCCGGCGGTCCGCTCGCGGTGTATTTTGTAACGTTGATAGCGATTATCGCCGGAAAGTTGGTTTCAAAAATCACGCCGGTGGACATCATCGTAACGCCGATGGCAACGATCGCGGCGGGTGCCGGTGCGGCTTTTCTACTCGCCCCGCCAATCGGCAAGGCCGCGTCCGGTATAGGAATAGCGATAATGTGGGCTACCGACATGCAGCCTTTCGTTATGGGTATCATCGTATCTGTGATTATGGGTGTCGTGCTTACGCTGCCAATCAGCTCGGCGGCGATTTGCGCCGCGCTGGGATTGACCGGACTCGCGGGCGGCGCGGCACTTGCTGGATGCTGCGCCCACATGGTGGGTTATGCCGTATCCTCATTTCGTGAAAATAAAACCGGTGGCCTCTTTGCGCAGGGGCTGGGAACTTCGATGCTGCAAATACCGAACCTCGTAAAAAAACCCGTGTTGTGGCTGCCGGCGCTTCTCGCGTCAGCGGTGAACGGGCCGATTGCTACCTGCGTGTTCAGACTGGAGCAGAACGGGCCGGCCATTGCGTCGGGTATGGGCACTTGCGGACTCGTTGGCCCTATCGGCGTCGTTACGGGCTGGTTTTCCTCGCCGGAAACCGCGGGCGTTACAGCCTTTGACTGGCTCGGTCTTGTCGTAATCTCTTTCGTAATCCCCGCGGTCATCACCCTGTTGGTCTCAGAAATTATGCGAAAAAAAGGTTATATCCTACAGGGAGATCTAAAAATCGACTGCTAAAACACGCCAATACCTAACGGGTTTAAGTCCGATACGGGCGGCATCTCCAAAATTGACGGATGCCGTCCGGCGTTAAACGTGAAATTACGGTTAAGGTAGCGGCCTGTCATGAGGCGTGGTAGGATAAAAGAATGGCAAATTACAGCGGCATACAGAAAGAGGAAACATTAAAAAGCCTTGTCCACGACGACTATTTTTCTAACTTCGGTTACGAACCGAATATTGACAACATAGATTTTGTCATCACCGACAAGAAAATGCGGGACAGCCTTTTCAGCGACGGCCCTGGCAGTTCCCGCCATTACCTTTGGGCGGAAGCGAAAAAGGGGAATCATGACGTATTTGAAATGTTTACCCAGCTGGTTCTGACCTGCAAAAAAACTTACGAAAAGGCAGAGCATTTAGCGCCGCCATGGCTCGGCTGTTTTGATGAATCGCGCATCGCCTTCGCCGCTTTCCACGATATGCTGCCTATTTTCACGGAAACCGATTTTAACTGGAACGTTACGCCGAGCAG
>JAIRSB010000175.1 GCA_031255655.1 Spirochaetaceae bacterium
GGGCCTATCGACGTGTCATGGATGATGGGAATGTCGCGGTAGTCCTGCCCCGTTTCCGTGTCGTCGTCAAGGATTAAGACGGGAACATATCCGAGCGCGCGGTTGTTTAGCAGCTTGTCCACCACAAGCCGCCCCGTGTCGCCGCCGCCGTATATGACGGCGGGGATGCCTCCTAGTTTCGTTTTACTCAATACCGCGCGGGCGAGTGAGCGGCAGAGCAGTATTATCGTTGTGGAAAACAGAAAGCCCAGAAAAAACGCGGCGGAGATTATGTCAAGCGTGTTGTCGTTCACGTAGCGCGAGAGGATGATGCCGCCGTTCGACATGAGGCTGGCGACGAATACGCGGCGTAGTTCCTCCGCTGGAGCGAGTGATACGCCGGGATACAGTGCGGAAACGTAGAAAACAAGGATGAACACTGGCAGATAGGGCCAATACTCGACAAAGGAGCGGAAGTTTATCGCGGGCGCGTCGTACAGATTGACCAAGAAAAAGCCCGCGCCGAATGAAAGCATTACTCCGGCGACATCGGCGATAATCATTGCCGCGGATGTGAACGCGGAGCTTGTGTTCGCAAATCCTTTTTTGTACCGGCTTTCAAAATCATTCAGCGTCATGCTTTCTAGTATCCGCCATAGAGCTGCTTTTTTCAATGCGCGCCGGCAGACGGGGGTCGCTGGCAGCCGCTTCGTGGTTTAACCGTAAATTACACGGATGTCGCGGACATCGCGGATGGGTGGCGCGAGGCGCGGGCTTAATCATTGCGGACAGGGCTTCGTCATTGCGAGCGAAGCGAAGCAATCCAGACAACGATGCCCATGTACTGGATTGCTTCGGCACTATGTTCCTCGCAATGACAGCCATCCGCGCCTGTTTTTGAAGAGAAAACTTCAAAAATCAAAGCAAAACAGCGTGTAACGGCAATATACTAGATGGAGGCTGTAATGAGTAACAAAAACAATAAACTGCGGAACGCGGCAAGTTTAATCATGCCGCTTATTTTCCTGACGGCGGTGTCATGCGTCGATTCTTGCGGCGTTTACACCGGTTCAGGAGACGGGGGGAAGGCATCCGGGCTTTCCATAGCAACATGGAATACGCAAGCCTTGTTCGATGGACAAGATGACGGCGTGGAATACGAGGAGTACCGCGCCGCCAACGGCTGGAACAATGAAAAATACCGCGCCCGGCTAAACAACATATCCAAAGCCGTACAATCAATAGAAAAGAAAGGGCCGGATGTAATCGCGTTAATCGAAATAGAAAAACCGGACATACTGGAACAGTTGGCGCAAGATTATCTCGCGGACAGCGGCTATAAGTACAGCGCTTTTTCAGGACTGCCGGGCTACGCGCTTGGAGTCGGCGTTTTAAGCAGGAAGCCGCTGATAAAAACGCTGTCTCATTCGTCCAATATCAAAGGCGCGATACTGCCGCGTCCTGTGATGGAAGTCTGGGTAGAAGCCGAAGGGCAGGCCGTCATTTTATTCGTCTGCCACTGGAAATCAAAACTAGGGGGAGACGCGGACACCGAACCGCTGCGCCGCGATGCCGCCCGCGTAATTTTACGGCGATTAAAGGCGATAAGACAGGAAAATCCGCACGCGCCCATCGTAGTTTTGGGCGATTTGAACGAAAACCACGATGAATACATCCGGCATGAAGGAGAGCTGTTGTGCGCACTCCTTCCCGATTCGCCTGAAGCCGCAAAATTAGCCGGATACGACAACGAAACAATTGAGAATGAAGGCGAAAAACCGCGCGAGGCGCAGGATTTCTTCATATTAAGCACGGAAAAACCACCTCAAAGCGCGTTTTTTAGCGGCGTGGACGGCGTATTTTATACACCGTGGGGGACGGAACTGGAAAAAGGCTCTTATTACTACGGCGGCGGCTGGGAAACCATAGACCACGTATTGCTAAACAGTGCTTTTTTCGATTCAAGCGGCTGGGAATTTAGAAGCGCGGCGGTGATAGACTCCGAGCCGTTCGTCAACACAAAAGACGAACCTGACCAATACAACACACGCTCAGGCTACGGCCTAAGCGACCATCTGCCGCTGTTACTAACGCTGATAAACCGAGACTAGGTGCGGCGGTCAGGCTGGACGCACCGGCGGCAGGCGGACGGGTAACGCACCGGCGGCGCTATTGCGGCAAGGCGGCTTAGGTCTTACAATTCTACAGAATTATGGACGCGCTAAATCATATTGACGAACTGCCGCCGCAGTTTCAGAGACTTGCCTTGATTACCGGCGCCGATGTTACGCGGAAGTTGGCGAAAACGCGGGTGATAGTTTTCGGCTTGGGTGGCGTAGGCAGCTGGTGCGCGGAAGCCCTCGTGCGTTCCGGCATTGGCGAAATAACGTTAGTGGATTCGGATATCATTTGTGTAACCAATATAAACCGTCAGACGCAGGCCACCACTAAAACCATAGGACAGTTCAAGGCGGACGCGCTTAAAACACGGCTTGCGGAAATAAACCCGAATTGCGCCGTTACCGCCCGCAACAAGGTTTTTTCGCGGGAAACCGCGAGCAGTTTTTGCGTGGAAGACTATGATTTTGTGATCGACGCGATAGACAGCCTAGAACCCAAGCTCGACCTAATTGAACTTTGCGGAAACTTACAAAAACCCTTGTTTTCGTCTATGGGTATGGCCCAAAAACTAGACCCAACGCGGCTGCTCGCCGCCGACATTTGGAAGACGGAAGGCTGCCCACTTGCCCGCCTCGTGCGTTCCGGCCTGCGAAAACGCGGCTTTAACGGGCATTTTACTGCCGTCTACAGCACGGAACGCCTGCCTTTGCGTACTGAGATAAGCACAAGCTGCGGCTGCGGCGAATGTCTTTGTCCTTCACGCGCCGGAATCAGGACAGAAGACGGCGGCGAAGCTAAAGAATGGTGCGCCTCGAAAAAACTGATTAACGGCAGCGCCGTCATGGTAACCGCCGCCGCCGGTATGATACTGGCAAGCCTCGTCGTCCGCGCCTCGGCCTCCAGCGTTTGAAATCCGGCACGTTTTGCCTTTTTCTAGGCCTTTATCTGTCAGCTTATTTTGTCCTTCCATGGGAATAGCTTTCCCCGTTTTAGCCGTCCTGTTTCTAAAAGAACGCTTACAGCCAGTTCAGCCTCCGCCTTAGTCCACGGACTAAGGCGGAGGCTGTCAGCGGCTTCGGCAGCCTGTACCAGAACACGGGAAGCCTCCTCGAGCGTGTAAGCCCTCCTGTTCCGTTTGAAAAACCCGCTTATCGCGCTCTCTTCCCGCAAACTGGAGCGGGCTTTTCGCGCGCAGACATCACAGCATTCCGTTTCCGGCTTTTCGCCGCCGCCTTCATAATTCAAAAGATTGAGTAATTGTTCCCTCCTGCACTGCTTGGAAGAACGGGCATATCCAAATAGGCTGGCAAGACGCTTTCTGTCCGCCTCCGTCTTTGCCCGTTTTAGCGCGTTCTCATCGTCCGGCCCCCACAACAAGAATGCCCGTGAAAAAGCCCCGTCCCGCCCCGCTCGTCCCGATTCTTGCAAATAGGCTTCCACAGAAGGCGGGCAGTCACGGTGTACCACAGTTCGTATGTTCGCTTTGTCCACCCCCATGCCGTAAGCGCAGGTGGCAATCAGCGTTCCTTGTTCGCTTGAAAAAAACCATTTTTCCACATCAGTCTTTTCAGCGCGTTCAAGTCCGGCGTG
>JAIRSB010000183.1 GCA_031255655.1 Spirochaetaceae bacterium
CGAAAGGCATCGCGGCGGGCGATAAGTATCAAACCTTGCGCGGTGTTACCGGTTCCGGCAAAACATTCACAATGGCAAAAATAATCGAGGCCGTGCAATTGCCAACGATTATAATAAGCCATAACAAAACGCTTGCCGCCCAGCTTTACCGCGAGTTCAAAGGTTTTTTCCCGTACAATGCTGTCGAATATTATGTCTCATACTACGACTACTATCAGCCGGAAGCCTATGTGGCAAGCCGCGATTTGTACATCGAAAAGGACGCCTCGATAAATAACGAGGTTGAACGCCTGCGGCTTTCTGCGACACGAAGTTTGATGGAACGCAAGGACGTTATCATTGTCGCCACCGTTTCCTGCATATACGGGCTGGCTACGCCCGAAATCTATAAAAAGATGACGGCAACTTTTTCAAAAGGGCAAACTATTGATGTCGATGCCCTGATGCGCCGTTTTATCGAGCTACAGTATGAGCGCAACGATGTTTCACTGGAGCGCGGACGTTTCCGGCGGCGCGGAGACATGCTCGAGATATTTCCGGCCTATCTTGAAGACGCTTACCGCGTAGACTTGGATTGGGAAACGGTCAGCCGCATACGCCGTTTCAATCCTGTATCAGGCGAAGTATTTGAGGAACTCGACAGCGCGATGTTGTATCCGGCGAAGCAGTTTGTAATGCCGCAGATAATGATTACCGAGGCGCTGCCGCGGATAAAAAGCGAATTAGAAGCCCGTTACGAAGAATTAAAAAATGAAGGGAAGCAACTAGAAGCCGAGCGGCTTAAAACGCGGGTTGAATATGATATGGAAATGCTGAATGAAATGGGCTACTGCTCCGGCATAGAGAATTACTCCGCGCCGCTTGCCGGGCGGAAGGCCGGAGAGCGGCCTGATACCCTCATCGATTATTTCCCTGAACGGCATCTTACTTTTATAGACGAAAGTCATGTGAGTCTGCCGCAAATAGGCGCGATGTACGCCGGAGACAGAAGCCGCAAGCAGAATTTGGTCGATTACGGCTTCCGGCTGCCCTGCGCTTTGGATAACCGCCCGCTTCGCTCCGATGAATTTGCCGGACTGCTTGACAAAACGATTTATGTGTCTGCTACGCCTGGCGAAACGGAAATAAAGCAGTCAGAGCGTGTCGTGGAACAGTTGATACGTCCGACAGGGCTTTTGGACCCGGAAATCGAAGTGCGCCCAAGCGAAGGGCAAATGGAAGATATTTACGCGGAAATACAAAAACATATTAAATCTGGTGGGCGCAGTCTGATTCTTACGCTGACAAAAAAAATGGCAGAGGATTTGACGGACTTTTTGCTGGGGCTTGGGCTGAAAGTGCGCTATATACACAGCGAGGTTGAAACGATTGAGCGTGTCGAGATACTCACAAAACTGAGGCAGGGGGAGTTTGATGTGCTAATCGGCATAAATCTGCTGCGCGAAGGTATAGATCTGCCGGAAGTTTCGTTCATCGCCATTCTGGACGCTGACAAAATCGGTTTTTTGCGCTCGATAACAAGTTTAGTGCAGATAATAGGACGCGCCGCTCGCAACGCCGCCGGAAAGGTGGTTATGTACGCCGACCGGATGAGCGACGCTATGCGGGAGGCGATAACGGAAACGGAACGCCGGCGAAAAATACAAATGGAATATAACGCCGCGCATAACATAAAGCCGGAGACGGTGAAAAAGGCGATCGCTAACATCCTTGAACGGCATGTTGAAGAAGCCCGGGAGTCTGTGGAGATGTCAACGGAAGCGTTGAAAAAATCGTACAACATTATGATACCGGCGGAACGAAAAAAACTGATTACCGCTCTTAAAAACGAAATGCTTGAACACGCTAAAAAACTTGAGTTTGAACAGGCTGCCGCACTGCGGGACGAAATACAAAAGTTGGAAGCCTTCTAATCCCCCATCCCTTACACGCTTCGTGTCCATATGAATGCAGATTCGCCCGCGTCTGCCGGTTGCCGGACACTGGCTTATCAAAAAACGAATTCCAGACTATCTTATGATATGGATATAGAGCTATTACGCGCGCGTGCGGATATAATACGAAATACGCGGCGTTTCTTTGACAGCCGCTCGTATCTCGAAGTTGACACACCGCTTCTTTCTCCCAATTTGATACCGGAATCCTGCTTAGACGTATTCAAAACAACGCGACTGCCACCCCCAAACAGCAAAAAACAGCCGGAAAAAGATTACTGGCTCATCCCGTCTCCCGAAATCTGGATGAAAAAGCTGATTGCAGAGCATAAGACGAATATGTATCAGATATGCAAATGCTTTCGGAACTGTGAAACTTCCGGCTTAACCCACAGCCCGGAGTTCACGATGCTTGAATACTACACGATGGATGCGGATTACACGGATTCTCTTGACATAACGGAAGATCTGTTTGACAGCCTTCTTGCGGACACCGGAAGAGAGGATGATATTTCCCCGCCTTTCATACGCTGGACTATGGATGAGGCCTTTTCGCGGCTGGCGGGCTTCAGTCTGATAGAAAAGCTGGAAAACGGAACGCTGGCAGAGGAAGCGCGAAAAATGGGGCTTGATATTCCAAGCGGAACAATTGATGGGGACGTATACAACCTGATATTCATTCATGCGGTTGAGCCGCGTTTGCCAAAAGAAAAACCTGTGGTTTTGTTGGACTATCCCGCCGCCGTGCCTTGTCTGGCAAAAATGAACGAAAGCCGCAGCGGTACGGCGGCAGGGCTGACGAGACAACGTTGGGAATTGTACGCGCGCGGAGTGGAGCTTGCGAACTGCTACTCTGAAGAGACGGACGCGCGGAAAGTGAGGGACTTTTTTCTGTCGGAACAAAAGCTCAAACTAAGCGGAGGGGCGCAGCCGCACGCTGTCGATGATGAATACTGGAAAACGTTTTTACCGCGAAAATCACCCGATGGCACGGACGGTGCTGACAGCCCGTTTCCGCGTTGTTCCGGCGTGGCTCTCGGTCTTGACCGTCTCATCATGCTGCTTGCAGACCGCAAGACGATAGACGGAGTTCTGCCATTCCCTATGGAGAGCGATTTTCATTGAGAAACTGGAAGCTAAACTATGGCGCCGTTTTAATAGCGGAAACGCTTGCGATACTGGGCTTTTCGCTGTCTATGCCGGTTATCCCGCTGTTTCTGGCGGATGACATAGGCATAAGCGACCCGCGAATGCTCAAGATGTGGACGGGTGTCATACATTCATGCACGTCGATAGCTCTTGCGGTTTTCGCTCCGGTTTGGGGACGGCTGGCCGATGTTTACAGCCGCCGCGCCATGCTGATGAGAGCGATGTTCGGTGGCGCGGTCATCGTTTCCGCCATGGCCTTCGTAAAATCCCCGTGGCAGCTACTGGCCTTGCGCGTGATGCAGGGATGCCTAACCGGAACCGTTGCGGCGGCAAGTGTGCTTACCGTCGGCATAGTCCCGAAAAGCGCGCTCACAATGGCGCTTGGTCTGCTGCAAACCGGAGTTTATGTCGGCAATTCGCTAGGGCCTGTCGCCGGAGGTCTGATTACGGATTTTCGGGGACACCGCGCCGCTTTTCTTGGAACGGGCGGCATACTGCTTATGGCCGCCTTAATAGTCCTGAAAGGCGTACACGAGAAGGCGCACAATTCCGGCAGGGCCGGAGCCGGTATCAAAGCGAAAAAAGCGGAAAGCTGGTTTACCGGTTTCAAGGCGATAGCTTCAAATCACGAGATAGTTTTGCTGTTGTCCGTTTCTTTTCTGTTTCAGATGGCGAATACTACGGTAAACCCCATACTGCCGCTTTTTTTGCGGGAAATCACAGCGGATTCGCGCTATATAGGCTCGTCGACAGGACTCGTTTTGGGACTAGGCGCGGTAGCCGGCGCGCTCGGATCTATCATATCCGGAAAATTCTGCCCCCGCATCGGGTACTGGAAGACGCTGATTATATGCCTCGCGGGAGGATGCGCCGGAATAACACAGATGTTCGCCGCTGACCTTTGGTCTATGGCCTTTTTGCATTTCATACCTTCTTTTTTTCTGGGAGGGATAGGCCCTGCGCTGCAAGCCCTGCTCGCAGCTAATACAAGCTATGAGCGACAGGGTAGCGTGTTCGGACTCAACTCGTCGGCAGGTTCCACCGGAGCGGCTGTCGGTCCTTTGCTAGGCTCTGCCGCCGCGCTGATAAACTATCGCGCCGTTTTTCCCGTTACTGCCCTTATACTGAGCCTGCCTTTGATACGGCTTCTGCGGCGTGTAAAGCCGAAAGAGGCGGGTAACGCGCTTTAGACCTTCACCACCCACCCTTCCGGGCCTGCATTTTTACCGTACTGAATCGATTTGAGTGCGTCCCGGATTTCCGCCGTAAAATCACCGACCGTGCCGCCGTTAAACTCGACGGTTCTACCATTGTGCGTGATGGACTCGATAGGCGTTGCGCCCGCCGCCGTGCCGCTTACAAAACATTCGCGGCTTTCCGACATGGCCTCGTCTATGCTTATCCGTCGTTCCACGACTTTCACGCCTTTTTCACGGGCAAGAAATATGACACTTTCGCGGGTAATTCCGGGCAAAATGGTATCACCAAGCTCCGGCGTTACCAGTTCACCTGACTTTAAGTAAAAAAATATGTTGCAGGAAGAGCCTTCCTCAACATAAGTACGCTCCGCCGCATCAAGAAAAACACATTCCATAAAGCCCGCTTCGGCGGCCTCGTGTTTAGCCAGCGCGGAGATTACATAGTTTGACGCCGCTTTTATCCAGCCGGTGCCGTTAGGCGTCGCCCTTACGCGATTGCTGACTACCGCGCCTTTCAAGCCTGTTTCAAAATAAGCGCCCACAGTGGTGCAGATTATCACAACCCAAGGCTCGCTGGAAAGTTTTACGCCGATTCCCCCCTCCGAATATGTAAACGGACGGATATACACCGCATCCGCCGTGGAAAACGAATCTTTTTCCCACTCCGCTTTGTAAACGGGTGTAAAGCCAAGCGCGGCGTTTCGGCGCGTAAGCTCGAGGCAAGCCTTTACGAACATATCCTCAGGAAAAGGCGGCATATAAAGCCCTTCCATAGACTTGCGAAACCGCGCCGCGTTTTTATCCGGCCTAAAAATCGACAATGACCCGTCTTTCCACGGGAAAGCCTTCAAGCCCTCAAACACGCTCAAGCCGTACTGCGTAGAATAACCTACGAGCGGCATATCGTCAAAATAATTGCGAGAGGCAATAATCTTTTCCTCTTCCGCTTCCGGCAATTCGTTCTCTTCCGTCCGCGTCTTACTCGTTTTTTCGATGAACTCTTCTTTCCATGATGAGCCAGAAAACTTAGCGCGGTACACGACAGGATAACTATTCAATGAAAATGCCATAACTCTTTATCTCCTTTCCTTTTTCAAAATCCTTTTAGTTGGCGGACGACACTATTCGTCGCTTTCGTGAACATTGAGAGCGGGCGCCGCTTTGATTACCTCTTCGGCGATTTTGCCGGATATAGGCGAGTAATGCGAGAATTCCACGCCGAAAGAGCCGGTTCCGCTCGTAATGGAGCGCAGGTCTATTGAGTAACGCAAAAGTTCGTGGGCAGGCACATGAGCTTTCACTTCTTCAATGCCACCCCCCAAAGACAACTCTCCTAGTATCTTGCCGCGTTTGCTGGAAAGGTCGCTCATCACATCGCCTAGATACTTGCTTTCCACAAAGACATTCAGTTCCATCACCGGCTCAAGAAGTATGGGCGCGGCCTGTTTCATGGCTTCACGGAAGGCGCTACGGGCTGCCAGTTTGAATGACAGCTCCGATGAGTCAACCGGATGATGCTTGCCATCAACGAGCTTTACCTCGACATCCACAACAGGATACCCCGCGGCAACACCGCGGGACATAGCCTCCGCAATCCCCTTTTCAACACCGGGTATGTAGTTTTTAGGAACAGCACCGCCGAAAATTGCGTTGACAAATTTGTAGCCGTCATTGCGAGGCAGCGGCGTTATCTCAAGCATAACCTTTCCGTATTGCCCGTGTCCGCCCGTCTGTTTCTTGTGCGTGTATTCGGACGCCGCAGGCTTCGTAATCGTTTCGCGGTATGCGACGCGGGGAATATGCGTATTAACATCAATCTTTTGGATATGCTTCGCCTTTTCCAAAATCATGTTGATGTGGAATTCCCCCATGCCGGATATAACAGTCTCCTTTGTTTCGTGGTTAAAGACGCAGCTGAAAGTGTGGTCTTCTTCAGCGGCGCGCGCTAAGAAATCGCCTAGCTTGTCCTCATTCTTCTTTTCGACGGGGCTTACGGCGAGCGAATGAACCGGAGCAGGCAGGCGCAGCGGCACAAAATGCCATCCGGTATTCGCGGAAGCTACAGTATCGTTTGTTTTCATTGTCGCGGATTTGGTGGCTATGCCGACATCTCCGGCGTTCAGTTCCCGAACCTCTTCCAGCTTCCTGCCTATGCAGGTAAAAAGTTTACCGGTGCGCTCTTTTTTGTTTTCGGTAACGTTGAATATGTCGGAATCTGGTATCAATTTTCCGCCTATTACCTTTATCCACGACAGTTTGCCGGAAAACTGGTCATGATTTGTTTTGATTACAAGCGCGCTAAACGGAGCCGCCGGGTCAACCGAAATGGGCATTTCCGCGCCGTCCGCGTTTTGCGCTATATCTTTTGACTGTAGCGGCGAAGGGCATACATCGGTAAAGAAATCAAGCATCGGGACGAGGCCGGAATTTTTTAGTGCGGCGGCGGCGAAAACCGGAATGCACCTGCCCTCCGCAAGAGCTTCGCTAAGTCCTTTTAGAATTTCGTCCAGTTTCAGCGAACCGGAGTTAAGGAATTTTTCCATCAGATCGTCATCCCCGTCTGCCGCGGCTTCCGCGGCTTTTCCCAGAGCCGCCGCTGCCGTCTCTTTGAAGGCGGCCGGGATTTCCGCCTCTTCCTCGATGGACGCGGAAGACGCTAAGTATGCCCTCTGATTCAGGACATCAATAACCCCCGCGTAATCCGCCGCGGCAGATGCCGCGGGATTGGCGCCGCCGCCCATAGGCAGCGTAACGGGGACGGCGTTCACTTTGAATTTCGCTTTGATGTCGGCAAGAACTCGCTCAAAATCAGATTTAACGTCATCCAATTTTGTGATGACGATGCCGCGGGGTTTCCTGCGTCCGTCAAGATTGCGCCATAATTTTATGGTCTCTATCTGAACTCCCGCCTTGCCGTCCACCGCGACAAGCGCGAACTCACAGGCGCGGTAGGTCAAAATCACATCGCCCACAAAGTCCGATGCGCCGGGCGTGTCAAAAATGTTTATTTTTTTATCGCCGCGCTTGACATTCGCCATAGCCGCGTGTATGGAAATCTTATGTTCCAACTCTTCCGGCGCAGAATCGCTTACCGTTTTGCCGGACTCGACGCTTTCCGGCCTCGCGATTACGCCGCCCGCGAAAAGCAGCCGCTCGAACAGCGTTGTCTTCCCTGTGCCGTCATGTCCCGAAATCGAGACATTTCTAATCGAATCGGTCGGAAAATCCATAAGAAACCTCCATGAAAAACCACGGCTTCCCAAAAATCGCTGTTTTCAGGAAGGTAGTCCTGAAATTCGCAGTTTTGCAAAGCTGAATAAAACCGCATGGAAGCCGTCTCGAAAGCGCGTTTAATCAGAGTCGGACGCGGTCTCCATCCAGTCATTTTACACCATCAAACGCCGGTTATCAAGCAAAT
>JAIRSB010000003.1 GCA_031255655.1 Spirochaetaceae bacterium
GGCATGCCCGCACGGCTGTCGGAAAATCTGACATTCCAGAGGAGCAGCTTTACCTCGCTATACGGGCGCTGGAAAGTTTTTTGACTTCAAGACCGGAGTTTTTAAGCGCTGTCAGCGCGTTAAAGACAAGACGGTTTGATTTTGACGGAAAGGACTGTCCGCGTGAAGATGTGCTTGAACATCACGAGAGACATCACAAAATGATGGGGCAGGTTTTTTCGGGAATTAAAAACGCTTCCGGCGAAGCGTTAATAGACGAAACCATGACGCTGGTTATTTTATTTATTCTTACGGATACGCTCATTCAGAAGCCCGCGTTTATGGACTACAAATCTATTCCCGATGAAAGTTTTAGAACGCTTTATAAATTTATCGCGCTTGGAATTGAGAACGCGCGGTTTTAGATGAGGAACAAGAGGAGATTTATGATTAGATTTTTGTTTTTAACGGCGGTCGCGTTGTTCTTGACTATCATACCCGGCGCGGCTTTCGGGCAGACTGGGTCTCCAGGAACAATGGAGATGTCGGAAAACGCGCCGGGCGCGATGCGCGTTTCTCCAGATGAGGCGGTAGAACTTGCCATAAAAAACAACCTCGGACTGGAAAGGCAAAGGGTCAGTGTCGCCACAAAACAGCGAGCGTCCGCCTACGCATGGAACAAATTCTTGCCTACTATCAATTTGCTAGGCGGAGCAAATATAAATTCGGTATCTGCGGATACAACGGGCGATTTTGCGCAGCCGGACATGACAAAGCAGACGGTCGATACATCGGCAACGGCATTTCAGGGGCAGGCGCAGGTTCAACTCAACATAAACTTCGCGTTGTTCGAGGCGGTCAAGGCTCTTAGGATGGACTACGAGGGGGGGCTTCTTTCGCTGGAACAGGCAAAATTGCAGATGGAGCGGGATATTAGAAAGTCTTACTACAACATAATACTGCTGGAAGAACAATCAAGACAGCTTCAGGAAAGCCTGTCCAACGCGGAACGGCAGGCGGTGTCGGCGGAAGCTCAGTACCGCGCCGGAAGACAGCCGGAGTTGAGCTATTTGCAGGCGCGTGTGAACGTGGAGAACATGAAGCCTTCCGTGGAGCAGGCGCGAAACGGGCTTAGGCTCACTAAATCGCAGTTTGCCATGACGCTGGGACTGCCGCTGGACACGGATTTTGAACTGGTTTTGCCGGAAGAAAGCGTAAATTACATCCCGCTGGACATGAAAGAGCTGGCACGGCAGGCGAAAGACAACAATCCCGAAATCAGGGTGCAGAGGCAGCAACTGCGCGCACTGATGAGCCAGCGCAAGGCGCAGATGTATCAGAAATGGACGCCCAGCATTTCTTTGGGCTGGACGGGCAGTTTTTCGAATCAGGATTCAAATAACAGCGTCAGCACTAATTTGGGCAATAGCAAACAGAATCAGTCCGTATCGTCCATGAACAACACTGTTAATCTGGGGCTTTCCTGGACGGTCAGCAGTCTGCTGCCCTTCGGCCCGGACGCGCAGTCGATAAAGGATTTGGATGACAATGTAAAAACTCTAAGCATAGCTCTAGCGCAGGCGGAACAGGGAACGGAACTTGATATTACTAACAAAGTGTATTCGTTGGAACAGATTCGCTCTGGTATCGAGGCGAAACGGGCGGCTGTAGAGCTTGCGGAACGAAGTTACGCCGAAACTTTGCGGGCTTATAACAATGGGCAGCAAAGCCTGCTTCAGGCGCGGGACGCGGGTTTGCAGCGTCAAAACGCCCGTCTGAATCTGTCCCAGCAGGAATCGGACTATTTGCAGGGGCTTATCGACCTTGAGTATTCGATAGGGGTTCCGTTCGGGTCGTTGACGGCACGAACGGAATAAAAGGTTTCTAAACAACTTAGTTTAAGTTAAGGGGAATAATTTTGAAAACAAATAAGAAAACGATTTTACAAAATACGGCGATGATTTTCGCCGCGTTTATAGCTTTTGCTTTGTCGGGTTGCAACGCCAAAAACGCCGCAGCGCCGCCTTCAGCGCCGCCGCCGCCGGTGTTCGCGGTCAGCACCGCCACTGTGGAGGCAGGACGGATGACGGATTACCTTATGCTTTCAGGCGATATGGTCGCCGGTTCGTCGGTTGACGTGTACTCCGATGTCGCCGGTACGATTACGCGGCGCTATGTTTCTATAGGCGCGAATGTCAACAAAGGACAGCCCATAATCGACGTTGACCCATCCCAGCCGGGTATGCAATATATGGCCAGCGTCGTTCGGGCTCCCATATCCGGCGTGGTTTCGAGTCTTAGCGGCCAGGTGGGCATGAAAATAGCCCCAAGTGCCGCCATAGCTGTCATTTCCGGCGGAGGCGGCCTTGAAATTCAACTTTATGTCGCCGAGCGTTTTATATACCGGATAAAAATGGGGCTTCCCTGCGAGATAACGCTTGACGCTTATCCCGACGACAGTTTCAGAGGGAGAGTGTCCGAAATCAGTCCTGTCGTCAACACGGCTTCCCGCACGATGATGATAAAAGTGAATGTCGATAATCCTGACGACAAGCTCAAGGCTGGAATGTTCGCCAATGTGAAAATAATAACCGAAGAGAAAAACGACGTGCTTTACGTCCCCGAAAACGCGGTTTTGCAGCGCGCCAATGAAAGTTTTGTATACATGGTTGTCGACAACCCCGACGGCGTAGGCACAGAGACTGAAGCGGACACTGAGGCTGAAGCAGGTGTGGACGCTGACGCGGCAGTTGGCACGGCGGCGGACGCTAAAATCGTTAAAAGAACGGTCGTTACCACCGGATTGGCCATTGACGGCATGGTTGAGATAACCAACGGTCTGCAAGCAGGAGACCAAATCGTAACACGCGGTCAGACAACGCTCACCGACGGCAGCCACGTAAATATCATTCGCTAGAGGTGAAAGGAAAATATGAGTTTAGCTAAAACCGTAGTTTCGCGTCCAACGACGCTGTTTATAGTTTTTTTATTGCTGATTGGCTTGGGCGGATTTGCCTTAATGAACCTTCCTATAGACCTTATGCCCGATGTCAGCTATCCGTATGTGATGGTTTCAACCACTTATACCGGCGCGGGGCCGGAGGAGGTTGAAAGGTCGATATCCCGCCCACTGGAGGCGGTGCTTTCCAGCGTCTCTAACCTGAAGCAACTGACCTCGACATCGTCCAAAGGTTCCAGCATGGTTTCACTGGAATTCAGTTACGGCACAGACTTGGCGGACGCTACCAATTCCATACGCGACGCGCTTGACCGTGTGCGCCGCTTTCTGCCGGAAGGTGCCGACTCGCCTACGATTTTCAAATTCGACCCATCCATGATGCCGATTATGGGCTTGATGGTCATGTCGGAAAATCGCACGCCTGAAAATCTGCGCCAGATGGCGCTCGATTCGATAGTTCCACGTTTGGAACAAATACCCGGAGTCGCCACCGCCAGCGTAAACGGTGGTAGGGACAGGCAGGTGCGCGTAGAAATCCAGTCCTCGCGGCTGGACGCATACGGACTTACCGTTACCCAGCTTCAACAGATGATAATCTCGCAGAACGCGCAGGTTGCCGCGGGCTCGATTACGGAAGGCGGAATAACCTTCATTCTGAACACTATGGGCGAATACACTTCACTTGACGAGATACGCAATACAGTCGTGTATTACGCGCCTTCGGATAGAGAGGGTGGAATGCCTGGTCAGCCCATAGAAGTTTATTTGCGCGACATAGCGGACATAAGCGAAGGCTATGCCGATCAGCAAAGCGTGGTATATGTGAACGGTCAGGAAGCCGTCCAGCTTACCGTGCAAAAACAGAGCGGGCGGAATTCCGTGCAGGTTGCCAAAGATTTGCGCAGGCGAATGACCGGTTTAGCTGCCGAACTGCCGAGTGATGTAAAAATCACTGAAATATTTAACACAACGGACATGATTGAAGATTCGCTTAACAACGTAACCTCAAGCGCGATGAGCGGCATCGTTCTTGCCGTCTTAATTTTGTTCGTGTTCCTG
Source organism: Spirochaetaceae bacterium (assembly GCA_031255655.1). Taxonomy (GTDB): domain Bacteria; phylum Spirochaetota; class Spirochaetia; order Treponematales; family Breznakiellaceae; genus JAIRMY01. The sequence goes on from JAIRSB010000003.1 coordinate 3,998, forward strand.
CGCTCCATAAAGCCCACGATAATAATCGGCGTAAGCATTCCGGTATCCATCATCATAACCATAATGTTCATGTATTTCTTCGGGATGACCCTGAACCTGATGACGCTCGCCGGTCTTTTCCTCGGTGTTGGAATGCTGGTTGATAACTCCATCGTCATACTCGAAAACATTTACCACTACCGCGAAAAAGGAGCGAAGCTGATACCGGCGGCGATTTTGGGCACGGAAGAGATGGTTGTCGCCATCACAGCGTCCACCCTTACGACAATCTGCGTGTTCCTCCCGCTTGTGATGTTTCAAGGATTACTGGAAATGGCAGGTGAGATGTTCGCGGGGCTCGCTTTCACTGTGGTGGTCTCGTTAAGCATCTCGCTGTTTACCGCTCTCTTTTTGGTGCCCATACTTTCCAGCCACTATATGCCGCTGCTAACCCGAAAACAGGTACCATTGAAAGGTGTTCTCGCCAAAATTGACGGTGCTTTCAATAATGTTCTTACCGGCATGGAGAACGGCTACCGCAAAATCGTCTCCAAGGTGCTGAGGCATAAAATGCTCGTCGTGGGGCTTCTTTTCCTGATGTTTGTGGGCAGCCTCGCGCTTATTCCCAAGATAGGCTGGGTTTTCATGCCGGAGGAAGCGGCGGATTCTGTTACGATAAACGTTACGCTGCCGCTCGGCACGGCGCTTGAAGAGACCGAGAAAACATTGTGGCAGGTGCAGGCAATCGCGGAAAGAGAATTGGCAAAAGACGGAGAGCCGGCTTATAAGCGGCTGATAATGAACGCAGGCGGCGGAAATAGGCTTTTTGGCGGAGGCGGTTCAAACACGGGCTCTCTCCGCGTAAACTTGCTGGACTTTAGCGAGCAAACGATGACAGCTGATGAAGTGCAGGCTGCGATGCGTCCTTACTTTAACCAGTTTCCCGGCGTGCGCTTCCGCTTTTCCAGCGGTGGCATGATGGGCGGCGGAAGCGGTGGCAGTCCCATAGACATCGTGCTGCGAACAGACGATTTAGTGAAAGGTAAGACGATGGCAGACACCATAGCGGAGCTTTTGCGGGAA
>JAIRSB010000009.1 GCA_031255655.1 Spirochaetaceae bacterium
ATGAGTGATTATCTGGATCCAAATAACGAAGAACTACTTAAGGACTTTTTTAGTGAAGCCCAGATGCAGGTAGACGCGCTGGAACAAAACATACTTGTTCTGGAAAACGAAGGGACGAATCATGACGCGGTTGACGAGATTTTCCGCGCGGCGCACACGCTAAAAGGCGGGGCGGCCACTGTCGAAATGATGGAACTGACCCATTTTACCCACCTTGTAGAAGATGTGCTGGACGCTATACGCGGAAATCAACTGGCTGTCAACGAGGAAGTAGTCGATACCCTGCTCGCGGCTATAGATATAATAAAAGCGATGCTCGCTATGCGCATGGAAGGCGCCGTGTACAAAGACGACACGTCGGACATGGAAGGGCGATTATCCTCTTTATTGCCGGACAGCGCGCCGAGCAAGAAAAATATCTCCAAAAGCAAACCCGCGCCAGCACCATCTGCCGCTAAAGCTCCGCCGCCTTCGTCCGCGGCTTTCGTAACTGCGGCTTCTGTGGGCAGCGTTCCTCCGGCGGGCGATATAAGCGGCGCGGATATACGCGAGCTGATAGAAGCGGCTGAAGGCCGGACAGTGTACCGCTTGTCAGTGAAAATGGATGAAGACAGTCTTATGAACACTGTTGGCGGCATCCAAGTTTACGCGGCGATAAAAAGCAAAGGTACGATACTGAAAACAACGCCGGATTTTGACGCTCTCTATGGAGACACATTTTTTCCAATCGTCGATTATTATCTGGCTTCCGGCGAAAACGCGGAAGCTCTCAGAAATTATGTAATACTCCCCGATGTTTCACTCGACGCCTCCGTAGTAGACATAAAAACCCTGCTAGACGCGCAGTCCGCTCCTCCGGTGGCAGAAAACACTGCTGTTGCGCCCACGCCTGTTGCCGCGACATCTGTCGCGCCGCCGCCCGCCGCCAACGCGCCGGAAGCCGAACATGCCGAAGCAAAATCGCCCACGCCTAAAGCTCCGGCGGCCAAAGAAGCCGCGCCAGCCGGTGGCGGTGCGGACGCGAAAAAAGCCGGAAAAGAAGCCGGTTCTATACTGCGTGTGGATTCCAAACGGATAGACGACCTTCTAAACCTCGTTTCCGAAACGGTTATCACGAAGGCGACATTTAACCAGATTAGCAACCAGTTCAACGGACTGGCGGACGAACTGCATGCCTTGGAAAGCAGATACCGCGAGCGCGTCAAAAACCTGTTCGACGCACTGCCGGAATTCCTTGAGGACATACACAACGGAAAATCGATAAAAGACATACGCAAAACAATAACGGAAGAATACGGAGATATATTCACGCTGTTTGATGGCTATGAAACATCTCTAAAAAACAATGTTGTCAAATTCCGCGCCACTTCCCAGAACTTAGGGCGCATCACAAGCGAATTGCAGGAAGGCGTCATGCACATACGCATGGTTCCAATAAGCCAAATATTCAGCCGCTTCCCGCGTCTGGTACGCGATTTGTCGAAAAGTCTCAATAAGAAAATCAACCTTGTAATTGAGGGCGAAGATACGGAACTTGATAAATCCGTCATAGAAGATCTGCTTGACCCGATAATGCACTCGGTACGCAACTCAATAGACCACGGCGTTGAATCGCCTGCCGAACGCATAGCCGCCGGGAAGCCGGAAGAGGGTATGGTGCTGCTTAAAGCTGCCAACGAAGGCAACATGATTGTGATAGAAATCGGCGATGACGGCAAAGGCATTGATGTTGAAGCTGTAAAAAGCAAGGCGATAGAACGCGGGCTTATACACCCGAATAAGGTTTTGACCGATGTTGAAGCTTTTAACCTGATATTCGAACCCGGATTTTCCACAGCTAGGACGATAACCTCGATATCGGGACGCGGCGTAGGACTTGATGTTGTACGCCGTCAAATAGAAAAACTAAACGGAACGGTTACGATAAGCTCCGAAAAAGGGAAAGGGACGAAATTTATAATCAAACTGCCCCTCACGCTGGCTATAATACAAGGCCTTTTGGTGCGAGTGGGCTCTGAGATATACTCAATCCCGATAACAAGTGTAATTGAAAGCCTGCGTATAAAACCGGAGGACATCAAACTCATCGACAGCAACGAAGTTTTCAACATTCGCAACGATGTACTGTCGCTGTTACGCTTGAACCAGTTGTTCGGCATTAAAACCGAACAGCGGGACGACTATAATTTCATTGTAATAGTCGGCACGGCTGAGAAAAAAATGGGTTTCATGGTGGACAGTCTAATTGGCGAAGAAGACGTAGTCATAAAACCGTTGCGCGACCAGTACACGAACTCGCCTGGAATTGCCGGAGCTTCGATACTGGGTGACGGGTCGGTTTCCCTTATAATTGACGTGGGGCAGCTGTTGGAACTCGGGCTGCACAAAGAAAAACAGCACCGCCGTATGCGCGAGCTTAGCTCTCGCTAGAGCTGGTTTGGCGAAACGCTCCTTAAGGAATATTTATGGAGATAAAGAATCTAGAGACAATAAACGCGGAACTGCAAGAGAAAAAAGAGTACGCGGATAACACGGACTACAAAATGGTTACTTTTTCTCTTGCCGGGAAAGATTATGGCGTTGACATCATGAATGTCAAAGAAATCGCCAAAGCCGACAAGTTTACTTATGTTCCAAACGCTGCGGCTTTTGTCCGCGGCGTGTACAATCTGCGTGGAGACATTATACCTATCATTGATTTGCGGAATTTCTTTCATCTTCCGGCGGATAAAAAGGTGGATGGACAGGAAAACATGCTCATTTTGCGTATTGCCGACCATGTTTACGGTGCTATTGTGGATAAAATCGATAAGGTCGTAGGTATAAATTCCAGCCTGATACAGCCGGCACATCCGATTTTTGGCGACATTAACGGGAAATACATGGACGGCGTAGTGGAAAAAGAAGGTTCCCTCTACATCATTCTCGATGTTGTGCATATGTTTTCGCAAAATCAGGGAGAAAAGCAGCAGGCACACGGCGATATTGACGCGGAGGGCGGCGAATCTTACTATGAACAGGACAGAAGCGAGGAGCAAAACCGCGAAGTTGCGCAGTTGCAAGATAATCTGCGTTTCATAAAAGAGGGACTTACCGCGCTGAAAAAATTTTATCCTGGCCCCGTCAATGAAAATTGGATAGCCGAACGTCTTGAAGAATGGACATCGGAACGCGGTAAAGACAATATTCAGTTGAAAAACGCCGCGGATGCGGATGCCTACCTTAGAACGTTTTATTCGCCGTGTTCTGGAAAATTCTGGAATTCTGACTATGCCTACGCTGTTAAAGCAGCGCTGCCGGACCTTGCTTCGAACAACGTTCAGATTTGGGACATTGGCTGTGGCAGGGGCTATGAATCATTTTCTCTTGCGTGTATATTAAAATTGCGTTATCCTGATGGTCATATAAAGATTTGGGCGAATGACAATGACATAATGGCTGTGGCGAACGCGCCTAACATGGTATTTGAACTTAGCGATGTTCCTGACTATTGCCAGACTTTTTTGGTAAAGGGACGTTCCGGATATGTTTTTAACGCTTCCATAAAGGACAGCATCGTTTTTGAGTACCATGATGTAACAAACGTAAACGCGCTGCCGGAACTTGATATTGTTGTGTGCCGCGACACCCTGTCATTTCTGCCTCCAGAAGGGCAAGAGCGTGTTTTTGCGGACATAGACGAAAGGTTGAAGAGTAACGGAATTGTCATTCTAGGCCGCAACGAGATTATGCCGGAGGAGCGCGGCTGGAAAATGACGGGAAAAGGAACGGTTAAATCGTTTATTAGGCTTGAAAAAAAATCAAGTGTTTAGGAGAATAAATAAATGCGGGTTGAATATATTAATCCATTTGTCGAATCTACGTTCAATGTGTTGAAAGAAGTTCTTAACGTGGAGGTAAAGCGCGGCGATCTTTATCTGAAAGAAGCCGCGATGCATATAATGGGTGTAGCCGCTCTTGTCGGATTAGCCGGTGATGTTGAGGGGCGTGTTCTGTTTGATATGTCTCATGATACGGCTCTGAAGATAGCGGAAGCAATGAACGAGGAAAAGTTTACCTCTTTTAACGATATGGCAAAGGCGACAATTACAGAGCTTGCCAATATGATCACGGCTCAGGCGGTTACTAAACTGCATGATTTAGGCTTCAAGTTTGATCTTACGCCTCCGGCTCTCTTTTCGGGAGAAAACATGGAAATCTCAAACACGTTCAATATTGAGGCTTTAATCGTTCCTATGGACCTTGGCGATATTGGAAAATTTGAGGTAAATGTTTTAATACGCGAGAGGATATAGTCAAAACGCCGCAAACGCGCGTAAAAGGGGCGGTTAGCTCAGTTGGTTAGAGCGCCAGTATGACACGCTGGAGGTCACAAGTTCGATTCTTGTATCGCCCATACACCCATCCTATCCTATCACGCTGGTAATAGTCATTGCGAGAGATTTATTTATACCGGCCGTAAAAATAGCGGTTGTCTCAAACGTTAGCAAGCGTTTTCTTCCCTTAAGAATTTATGCAGTATTCGTTTTTCGCGCGCTTTGATATGCGCAAATTCAAGCGTTAGGCTTTCTTCATTGCGGATTACACGGCATATTGGAGAGAGTATTGCGTTGCCGGCCCGCAGCGAACAACTGGGCAGCTCCGCCATAAGTGTTAAATTTCTTGTTAGACGAGGATGCTCCGGCATGAAAACCATTCCGGCTTTCGATATTTTTATTATTTTTCCGGCGATAAGCGTTCCGGTTAAAGGATTCGTCAAGATTATGGCAAGTTTTTTCTCGTTTTGCGGTTTAATGGCGAGATGATTGATCCACTCAATTGCGGGAACGTGGGGACGAAGCGCGTCGCTCAGTTGGTTCAACGAGCGTTTGTTCAGGTTTTCTTCGCTTATTAGACAATTTACATTCAAAAATTTGGCCTTTCCACGCTCTTTATCCGAAAAAAACGAGTTGTAAAGCAACACTACCGCGCAGGATTCGACAGGACGCCCGATACGGACAAACGAGACAAATGTTTTCCAGTGGCGCGGGAAATCAGTCGCGCTGACAACCACGCCGTCCGGCGAGATTTCGTCTATGTTGTCCATTGCTTTGATAATATTCCGGTAATGAATTATCTCAACGCCTAATTCTTTTACATAGTCCGCGATCTGTTTGCATGCCTCAGACGAGCTGAGTACAAGAAGTAACTTCATTCAGAAGGCCAGCTTCTATTCGGTACCGAGGTTTTGGACTATATAATCAACTATTGTCCATATATCTCCAGAGCGGTGCAGATAGTAAGTGTAGCGTTTACGCTCCGTGTAGTCCCCGGTTTTGAACATTTCAAGAACACTGACAGTTCCGTCTTCTTCGTTATATGTGGTCCGCTCTATTGTAAACTCATAGGGTATGGCGCTTATATCACCGTCTATTACCTGCGAACTAAGATCTTCGCGGTATTTCGCGAGCATCCGCCGCCGTCCTTCTTCCGATTCCGAGCGCCATGCGCGGCCTCTCGCGGCGTCCCTAAGAAGCATTCGCTCAATGTCAAAGTACAAAAAGAATTTTTCCCATTGAGACTTTTGACGGCTGCTCAAAGTCCATGTAATAACTTCGTCTGGAGGCATGGCTTCCCGGAAATAAACTGCCTGCGTTTCTTCGTCCAGCGCGACCGGTATTCCTTCGGAATTCAGTATGGCGGGGGCGCGTATATGTAAGTTCAGACGATTAGACTCGATAGCTTTTTGGCCGACGTTTTTATTTTCAGACGGTGTTCCGCTTAACGATACAAAAAGCGAATCGCCTGTCTCATTCGGCGCGGGCTTAAAAAGATCCGGGTAAAATTTAGCCTGTACTATATAAGATCCCGGTTTGTCCAAGCTCCTCCAGTTACGGAGGTTTTCGGTGAATGAAAGCGATTCTCCCGGGTCAAGGCTGAACTCACGGAAAAAAACCTGCCTCTGTCCCGTACGCTTCCTTATCAGAACATCCGCATCTTCAACCGGACTGTTGGCCAGCGTACGAACATCAAAATCAAGGGAAAAGATTCTGTCGTCCGCCAGCCTGAACCGGTATGATTCGCTAGAATTATTGGTGACGGTAAGCCGTACGGAAATATCGCCCTGACGCGGATAGTAAAGCTGTTTGTCAAAATAGCGGATTTCCACATTTATATCCGACTGTTCGGCCGGAAAAATAGATACGGCGCAAAAAAGCGACGCGATGACACAGCATATTTTTTTCACAAAAGACTCCGAAAGAATAAATTTCCTAAAAGCTCTATTTTTTATTCGCCGCAGGCTTTAAACTCAAGCCAAACGAGACCGTTTTGTCCTATAAGTTTGAGACCGCTTCATTTAATAATCGGATATAGCCCGCGCCGTATTGATATTATATTTTTTGAAGTTTATCCTAAAAGTAAGGGAACGTTAAGAATGTTTCGAAAAACGCCAGCGGGCGTTTTTCGACAATGGGTTTTTCAGCGTGTCCTTAATAAAGTTGTTTGGAAACTTCGGTTTCTAAACAGCGATCACTAATGATGGATGTTTACGATGTCGATTTTACAAACAAACTCGCGTGCCGGACTGCTTAGCTTCATAACCTTTTTTCTTTGTGCGGGCATGTTTAGCTTGTCCGCGCAGAGTGAGAGGATAGTATTCATATCGTCCGTAATAGGCGGAAGTTTCACGTTGGTACGCAGCGATGAAGTGAAGTTCACATATATGACCGAATGAATTGCTCCAAGTTCTACCATCTGATGGAGCAATTCATTCGGTCGTATCTCGAGTTATATCGTCTAAAACTGAGATTTCAGA
>JAIRSB010000017.1 GCA_031255655.1 Spirochaetaceae bacterium
CCTCTTGACTTTTTTTGTGAGCATGGGCATCATATTTCATAAAAGCTGTCGTCTGGCAGCATATAATCAAAATAGAGTGAACCGTGTCCCGTATCTGAAGCTAGTCCTGTTGGTTGTATAGGGCAGGTTCGAGAAAGAGGAGTAAAAATCATGGCAAAACAATTGTTGTTCAACGAAGAAGGACGCCGGAAATTATTGGCGGGAGTTGAGCAAATTTCCAGAGCAGTCAAGGTTACACTGGGACCTAAAGGTAGAAATGTCCTTCTGGATAAGAAATTCGGCGCTCCTACCGTAACAAAAGACGGCGTTTCCGTTGCCAAAGAAGTTGAACTGGCAGACCCGTATGAAAATATGGGTGCGCAGCTTCTGAAAGAAGTCGCGACAAAAACAAACGATGTGGCCGGAGACGGTACCACAACTGCAACAGTTTTGGCTTACGCGCTGGTAAAAAAAGGACTGGAATCCGTTTCAGCGGGCATGACGCCCATTGAACTAAAACGCGGCATTGATAAAGCCGTCGAAATCGCCGTGGGAGAGATTAAGAAAAATTCAAAAGACATTAAGGACAAAGAGGAAATTTCTAACGTAGCATCCATTTCTGCCAACAATGACGTTGAAATCGGGCGAACGATCGCGGACGCGATGGAAAAAGTCGGCAAAGACGGTGTAATCACTGTGGAAGAATCCAAAACGATGGAAACAAGCATCGAGTTTGTGGAAGGAATGCAGTTTGATCGCGGTTACATCTCGGCCTATTTTGTTACCGACCGCGACACCATGACCAGCGTTTACGAAGACGCCTACATCCTTATACACGACAAAAAAATCTCTTCGATGAAGGATATGCTGCCCCTGCTTGAAAAAGTCGTTCAGAGTGGCAAGCCTCTCCTTATCATCGCTGAAGATGTTGACGGCGAGGCACTCTCTACCCTTGTGCTGAACAGTCTGCGCGGAACTCTGCGCGCCTGCGCGGTCAAAGCGCCCGGCTTCGGCGACCGGCGCAAAGCCATGCTGGAAGACATCGCCATACTTACAGGTGGCACGGTTATCACCGAAGAACTCGGCCTCAAACTTGAGAACACCGAGCTTTCTCAGCTTGGCAAAGCAAGAACCATCAAAATCGACAAAGACAACACGACCATCATCAACGGCGCGGGCAATGACAAAGACATCAAAGACCGTATAGCCCAGATAAAGGCGCAGATTGCGGACACGACATCGGACTACGACCGCGAAAAACTACAGGAGCGGCTTGCCAAACTGGCTGGCGGCGTAGCGGTAATCAACGTAGGAGCCGCGACAGAAGTTGAGCTCAAAGAAAAGAAACACCGCGTTGAGGACGCGCTTTCGGCCACACGCGCAGCCATCGAAGAAGGCATCGTTCCGGGCGGCGGTCTTGCGCTGATTCAAGCAATACCCGCACTGGAAAAAGCCGATTTGTCGAAATGCACACGGGATGAAGGCGTAGGTTTCCAGATTGTAAAACGCGCTCTTGAGGAGCCCGTCCGCCAGATTGCTGAGAACGCCGGACTTGACGCGGGCATAATCGCGGACAAGGCAAAAAACGAAAAACCCGGTGTTGGGTTTGATGCTGCGAAAGAGCAGTGGGTTGACATGGTAAAATCCGGCATAATCGACCCGGCTAAGGTTACCCGCTCCGCGTTGCAGCACGCGGCTTCAATAGCCAGCCTGTTGCTCACAACCGAGTGTGCCATCACCGACATTCCTGAAAAAAAGGAAGCTCCGGCTATGCCCGGCGGTGGCATGGGCGGTATGGGTGGCATGGATTATTAAGCCCTGAACATTCTGCTGGGAATCGCGGTCATATCTTTTTTGGCCGCGATTTTTTTATTTATATACCTTACTTTTTTTTGGAAACACGGCGCTCCGGCAAAATCCTTTGTAACAAAACCCGATTTCACGGATGTTATTTCCGAAGGACGGCGCGGAGACGCTCGCACATGTCCAGTCTGTGCGGCACGTTTTGACCACGGCGATATGATACAATCAAAAATTTTCCCGCCAAGCGGACGGCCTTACAGATTGCTTCATATATTGGGATGTAATTTTTGCCTTAACGGAGGACGGGAACGCCTTTGCCCGGTCTGCGGAAGAGAACTTTCGTTGGACGACTACCTTGTCGCCCGCATCTGGCAAAATCCTAAAAAGCCGCAGGTGCGGATTCAAGGCTGTCTGCACTGTTTTGTAAACGGAAGACGGCGTTCATGATTGACCTGCACACACACTCGACCGCGTCTGACGGCAGTCTAACACCCGCGGAACTAGTACACGCCGCCCTCTCGCTCGGTATGGAAGCGTTGGCGTTGACAGACCACGACACAATTGATGGCGTTCCCGAAGCGGCAAACGAAGCCGAAAAACGCGGCATTAAGCTGATACCGGGCGTTGAGCTTGATATTGACCTAGACTGCGGTGCGGGCCTAAATTCCGCGCGGGGAAACGGCACCCGCGAATTTCACCTTCTAGGTTTGGGACTTAAATCTCCATCGTCCGCTTTCGTTGAAATACTCGCAGAGACCAAGAGAGAACGCATGCGGCGCAATATGTCCATCATTGAAAGAATGCGGGAAGCCGGAATTGATGTTCATTACGAGGACATTATCCAAGCGGCGGGCGGCGGCTGCATCGGAAGACCGCATTTCGCGCGCTATCTTATCGAAACGGGGAAAACCCGGAGTATCCAGTCGGCGTTTAAGCGTTTTTTGGGGAAAGGCAAGCCATTTTACATCCAAAAGACGGGGGTCGATTTTGCGCGCGCGATTGCCGCCATCCACGAATCGGGCGGCGTTGCGGTCATCGCGCACCCCGCGACCCTGTATGTTTCATGGGGCAGACTGCCGGATGTGCTTGCCGCTTTGAAAGAGCGGGGGCTGGACGGCATCGAGGCTTGGCATCCGGCCTCTGTCGAGCATGCCTGCCTTAGAATGGAAGCTATAGGCAAGAAACTTGGACTTTTAATCACCGCCGGCAGCGACTTCCACGGCGATAAACGCCCTGATCGCCGCTTAGGTTACACGGGTGGCAGGCGGCGCATCGACATTTCGTTTTTGGATGCTCTACCGCCCTTTTAGCATCCGCCGCGGCGGATGCTAAATCCTAGATCCCTCTTACACAAGAAACCAATTTTTTTATCTTCTCGCGATCTTTTACCCCGCCGCTTTCCGCCCCGCTAGAAACATCTATCCCGAATGGCCTAAGCAAGACAGCTTCTTTTATCGTATCCTGATTGATCCCGCCAGCTAGAAACCACGGTTTGCCCGCCACTCCGGCGTCACTCAACAGAGACCAGTCAAAACGCTTCCCCGAACCGCGTCCGGAATCGAATAACAGAAAATCGCTGTTTGATGTAGACTCTATTTTTAATCCGCCGGACGCGCATTGTATCGTTTTTATGACTGTTATGCCGGCTTCCTTGATTTTCGCGACATACGCCGCATCCTCTCTGCCGTGCAGTTGTGCGGCGCGGATGACCCTCGCGGAGTGCAGGGATATAATCGTGTCAGCCGGCGCGTCAACAAATACCCCTACCGGAACGATTTCCGGCTTCAATCCGGCGCTCAACTGCCGAGCTGTGTCAAAGTCTACCCGCCGACTGCTTTCCGCGAACACGAAACCCGCGTAATCCGGCTCCGCCTCGTTAACGTAATCAATGTCTTCTTCGCGGAATAGTCCGCATATCTTTATCTTCATCCACCATCCTCATCATCAGTATACCATCTGACGCCCATCGGAATTTAGACCTCCGGCGGGGTTAGCTCGACAGTTTATTAGCAAACATCGTGACTGATTCACGCAGCCAGCAATTCTCAGTTTAAAAAATAATACCTTAAAACAACAAAATACAGACGAAATATGTATGAAATAGTAGGCAATACTTAAGCTAAAATCGATTTTATCGTTATTTTCGGGTTTTCTTCATGTGAAAAATTTCTAAAATGAGAATTGCTGGCATCGGACTAAAGTCCGCCGTACCCGATTGTAATGTGCTAAACTTTGCAATGCTTTCATTTGTACTCCTGTTCCTGCCTTCTTAGGGGCTTCCTCAGGAGCACTCTATATCATTCCTTTATTCGAATCACGCTCAACACGGCATAGCTTTTCCAAGTCTCACCGGCATAACAGGTGGTTTTATCAATTTACAATAAATGCGCCCGCTGTCCATAGCGGGCATTTTTTAAACTCCGGCGAAAATCAGCCGCCTGCTTGAATTTAGAAACGCGCTCTTATAAACTGAAATAGTACGGAGTTGGCTGAAAGCGGAAAACCGGCCCGTAAAGATGCGCCGGCAGCGGCATGGCGCGTTTTATAGGAGTTAAAAATGACACCGCGCCACATTTATTTGGACTATAACGCGACCACGCCTCTGCGTAAAGAGGCACGGGAAGAGATAATAAACGATTTTTCAGTTTACGGAAACGCCTCCAGCATGCACGAGGCAGGACGGATTGCCCGCGCCAAAGTTGAGGAAGCCCGGCGGACAATCGCCGCGCTGATTGGCGCGCCCCCCGAAAGCATCATATTCACTTCGGGCGGCTCCGAGTCGAACAATACTGTGTTCCAAACGATGCGCCGCCTCGCCAGCGCCTCCAACGGCGCGGTTTTGACGGCTGGGCGAAGTAGAATCATCACGACGGACATCGAACACCCCTGCGTTCTAAACTCAGCCGCTTACCTCAAATCGCTTGGGATGAATGTTATCTTCCTTCCGGTTGACGAGCACGGCAAAGTAAAAATGGACGCTTACAAGGCCGCGTTAAACGAAGAAACCCTGTTTGTTTCTGTGATGCTGGCAAATAACGAGATAGGCACAATTCAGGACGTTAAAGAAATCGCCCGCCTTGCCAAAGAAGCCGGGGCGTTGATACATACGGACGCGACGCAAGCCGTAGGTAAAATACCGGTAGACGTTGACGAACTGGGCGTAGACTACCTTACCATGTCGGCGCACAAAATTTACGGACCGAAAGGCGTAGGCGCGCTGTACAGACGGAAAAAAGCCCCACTGTTCCCGCTCATACTTGGCGGTCATCAGGAAAACGGACTACGCGCCGGAACATACAACAATTCAGGAATACTAGGCTTCGGCAAAGCGGCGGAACTCGCCAAAAAAGAACTCCCCGAATACGGAAAAAAGATTGCAAAACTACGTGACAAACTAAGCGAGGGACTTCTGGCGAACATTCCTACAATAAAAATCAACGGCCACCTAAAAGACAGGTTGCCTAACACACTCAACGTTTCGTTTCCGGGTGCGGAAGGCGAGGCGATACTGCTGTCGATGGATTTGAAAGGCATAGAAGCCTCCACCGGTTCCGCCTGCGCGTCCGGCAGCCTTGACCCGTCGCACGTTCTTATGGCGATAGGCGTTTGGCCGGAACTGGCGCACGGTTCGATACGCTTCAGTCTGGGGTGGGACAACACAGAGGAAGATATAGACTATGTCATTGAGACAATGCCGCCGATAATATCACGTCTGCGGGCAATGTCCACGCTGGGTTGCTGCAACATCGCCTCTATGTAAAAACACGGCAAAAAAATTAAAAAGAAATTATAATAGGAGATAAAATCATGGATTGGCTTTATTCCGATACGGTAAAAGAGCATTTTTCCAACCCGCGCAACGTACTGCTTGAAAGCGAGCAAACATTCGATAATAACGGACGCGGGATGACGGGAAATATAAAGTGTGGCGACCAGATGATGATGCTGCTAAAAATCGAGGACGACATCATCAAAGATGTCCGCTGGAAAACCTACGGCTGCGCGAGCGCGATAGCCTCCACAAGCATGCTCTCCGAGATAATCAAAGGCATGAACATAAGAGAGGCATACAACATAAAACCGGAAGATTTGGTTAAAAAACTCGACGGACTGCCTGATAACAAAATCCATTGCTCCGTGCTGGGAGATAAGGCGCTGCGGGCTGCCATCGACGATTACCTTGAAAAAACAGGCCGCGCCGGAATGTTGAAAGAAGAGGCGGTGGAAATCTGCCATTGCTTAGGTATAACGAACAAAGACATCGAGACAGCTTTCAAAAACGGCGCCCGAAGCTGGGAAGATTTGCAGACGGCGACAAAAATCGGAACAGGCTGCGGCGAATGCAAAGAAAAAGCCATGGAACTGCTCCATGAATACGCCCATATTTACGGCGGTTGAAACTACCGCCTTTTTTATCAAGCCTTACCTCGCGCCGCCGGCGTTAAAAGAACCGCGTTTAAGGAACTTCAAGGAACAGCTATGAAAAAAAATCTTTATGTCTGCGCCCTTTTTTCCGCGCTTTGCCTGCTGACGCACCGCGCCTTTTCACAGAATACGGCGGACGAAACGCGACTGCCACTCAAAAAGATAAGCATATTTTCGTCCGGCGTAAGCTACTTTGAACACCGCGGCCCCATATCGCCCGAAGCAGCGTTGACCCTGAATTTCAACAGCGGCACGGTGAACGATGCACTTAAATCCCTTGTTATAAACGACCCGGAGGCTGCGCTGCCGGACATCACTTATCAATCCGAAACAACGCTGATACGGACACTGCGGAGCCTCAAAATCAATCTTTCCGGTAATCCGGGCATGGCGGGCATCCTTTCCTCACTTAAGGGCGAAGAAATTCAGATGACAGCGTCAACTCCCGCGCCCGCCACGCTTGAAGGCCGCATTGTGGCGGTGGAAACGTCACCAGTTTTTTTAAGAGGCGGTGAAGGCGGCGGCGAGCCTTCCATAACGATTTCAACGCCGAACGGCATCCGGATGATAAAACTAAAGGATATTCAATCACTCAATTTTAAGAACGCCGCCATAAACGCCGACCTCATCCGCGCCCTTGACATAATCCGTTCATCCAACAACGGCGACATGAAAACGCTGAATATATCCTTATCTGGAAAAAGCCGGCGCGACATCGGCATAAGCTATGTAATTCCGTCTCCAGTTTGGAAAGTTTCGTACCGGCTGGAAATCAACGGAGGCGGGAAATCCCTGTTGCAAGGCTGGGCGATCATCGATAACGACGGCGACATCGACTGGACGGATGTCGAAATCTCACTTGTTACGGGAAGGCCGGTATCTTTCATTCAGAACTTGTATCCGCCGTACTACGTGAACCGCCCCGTTCTGCCGCTGGCGATAGCCGGAGCAGCGGAGGCGCGGACTTACGAATCTGGATACGGAGGCAGAGATCAGACGGTGGAAGATAGTTTCGATATGGCGCGCGGAGACTCGGCCTTCGAGATTGCGGCGGATGAAGAAGCCCTCGCTCCCCGTCCGCAAGCTATGGCCGCCCGCGCCCTCTCTAGCAGAACGTCGAACGCCGTTTCGCCCTATGGCGGCGCGCTGGATACGGCTCGCGGGGCGGACGCGGGCGACCAGTTCGAATTCACGCTAAAAAATCCGGTTACCCTCGCCCGCCAGCAGAGCGCTATGCTTCCGCTTGTCGAAGGGACTTTTGACGCTGAAAAGACGCTTGTGTTTTCGGGACAGCGGGCAATGACGGGTGTTACGCTGCACCCTGCCATAAGCGTCCGCATTACAAACAATTCCGGCATGAAGCTGCCCGCCGGACCGGTTACGGTTTTTGACGGCGGCGTTTACGCCGGAGACGCGCTAATCGAGTTCCTGCCGGAAGGTGAGAAGCGAATAATCTCCTACGGGGACGACTTGTCGGTTTCCGGCGTCGTCATTTCGTCGTTCAAACGTGTGATAGACGCGGTAACGGCGAGCCGCGGCGTTATGACGCTTTCCCGCAAAAACATAAACGAAAGGATTTACACGATACGGAATTCCGCCCGTTCCGCGAAGAAACTGGTAATCGAACATCCGGTAACGCGCGGTGCCGCGCTGACGGAACCTGCAAAATTTGACGAGCAGACCGCCACGCTTTACCGCTTTTCTCTGGATCTTGCCGCTGGAGCGACGCTTAATTTTCCGGTTATCGAGGAAACTCCGGTATTCGAGACCATAAACCTTTCAGGGTTAAGCGATGCCGCGTTCGCAGCCTTTTCGAGCAACGCTGAAATACCGGAAAAGGCGCGTAAAGCGTTCGCGGCGGCGCTTGCGCTCAAACGCGGGGCGGACGAAGCAGCTAAAAAACTGTCGGAACTGGAAGCCCAGCGCGTCAGACTTACGGCGGACGAGGAACGCATACGGAACAATATCGAGGCGGCAGGGAAAGAAAGTCCGCAGGGGCAGGAGTATCTGCTCCGCCTAGCCGGACAGGACGCCGCTATCGAAGCTCAAAACACGGCTATTGACGCCGCCCGCGCCGAGCTTGCCGAAGCCGAGAAAGCGTACAAAGATTATTTGAACGCTATTGACCTATAAGCCGCCGTATTTCCCGTGAACCTTAACGAAATCATCAGTGCCAGTTTTGATAGAACCGAATTCACCGCTTTCGAGACGGTGGAAAAGCCTATTTTACAGGACGGACGGCTGCTTATCCCCCCCTCCTGCCTTGAAAACCTGGCGGAAGAAGCCTTTACCCGCGTATCGTTTTACTACCGCCGAAGCCACCTAAAACTGCTTGCCGCCGCTTTTGACATGGTGGATACCGAAGAAAACGAAAAGTTGGTGATACGCGATATTATCGATAACGCGCTTACGGCGGCGGAAGAGGGGCTGCCGCTATGTCAAGATACCGGCTCTGCCTGCGTTTACGGCTGGAAAGATGAAAACGCCGTAACAAACGCGGAAGACAGTACGTTTCTCGAAAGCGGGATAGCCTCCGCGTACCGAAAAAACCGCTTTCGCGCCTCTCAGATTGTTCCGCTTTCATTCTTTGATGAGCGCAACAGCGGGAACAATCTCCCCGCCCAGATTCGGATAGAAGCTGTCCGGCAGGTGGATGACCGCCCGCGCTACCGTTTCTTGTTCGCAGCGAAAGGCGGCGGCTCATCCAATAAGACCTCTTACTTTTCGCTGCCTCCGGCTGTCTTGTCCCCCCACGAGTTCGACTGCTTCCTTAAAGAAAAAATCGAGGCTTTGGGAACCGCCGCATGTCCGCCGTACCGCCTAGCTATTGTGGTGGGAGGTTTGAGCCCAGAATATAATCTTGAAATACTGAAACTCGCTACAACGGAACTGTTGGACGGCGCGCCATACTTTGGCGCGCCGGAGAGCGGAGACGCTGAAAACGGATTATCCGGCGGCTCCCCGCTGTACCGCGATATTTTCTGGGAAAAGCGGGCGATGGAAATCGCCGCAGACAGCGGGTTGGGAGCGCAAGCAGGCGGGAAACGCCTAGCTATTGATGTCCGCGTTCTCCGCCTTCCACGCCACGCCGCTTCTTGCCCCGTCTCCATCGGGGTATCGTGCACAGCTCACCGCAATATGCTTGCGTTCATTGACGAGAGCGGACTTTTCCTTGAAAAGCTGGAATATAAGCCAAAAGATTTTTTACGCCCGTCAGCATCCCAGCCGGAAGTCGCTGTCTTAAACGCCGTGCCCCGCGTCCGCCTCGAAACGCCGCTGAACAAAGCCCGCGAGGTTTTGTCCGCCTACAGCGCGGGATGCGCCCTCCTTTTAAGCGGAAAACTGCTTGTGGCGCGGGACGCGGCGCACCATAAATGGCGTGAACTACTGAGAGAAGCAAAACCGCTGCCGGAGTACCTATTCATGTACCCGGTATTTTACGCCGGTCCGTCGGAAACGCCGCCAGGCCGCGTCATAGGCAGCATCGGGCCTACAACATCAGCGCGTATGGACATTTACGCGGAAGAACTTCTTTCACGCGGAGCTTCGCTGGTATGCGTAGGGAAAGGCGGACGCACAACGCTATGGACAGACGCAGCTTCAAAGTACGGCGGCGTTTACCTTACCGCGGCAGGCGGGGCGGCAGCGCTCATTGCCGGAAAAAACGCCGTCTCTGTCAAAATAATCGACTATCCCGAACTGGCAATGGAAGCCGTCCGCCTACTTGAGGTAAAGGATTTGCGCGTGTTTGTAGGCTGATGTCATAAAATAAATCCTAATGTTTACCGGTATATTTGCCGATATAAGAAATATGAGGTCTATACAATTTTGTTTAACGGGCTCAATGCTTTTTGTTATGTTATTCGCTTCGTGCGCTTCCGCTCCGAAACACAGCGTAATAGACACGGCCTCCGTTGAAAAAGTTGAAAGGCCGTCCATTCCTGAATCTCCCGTGCTAATACTTGGACGTGGGAAGATAAGCAGCGATAAACTCGCCGAATTCCTTATCGTCGCTAATCCAAAAATCGAGAAGCCTTTCGCGAAAAATTTTGCTCAAATATATGTTGATGAAGCCGCGCTGGAAGGCGTGAATCATGACGTAGCGTTTTCGCAGATGTGTCTTGAGACAGGTTTTCTGTCTTTCGGTGGTCTGGTGAAGCCGGACATGAATAATTTTTGCGGGCTAGGCGCTATAGGCCCGGGTCAGGAAGGCGAAAGTTTCCCGACTCCGCAGATAGGCGTTCGCGCACAAATTCAGCACCTTAAGGCATACGCCACCGAAGAACCCCTTAAACAGCCGCTTGTCGACCCGCGCTACCGTTGGGTGCGCTACGGCTCCGCTCCTACCATTTACGAACTTGCCGGCGCATGGGCCACAGATAAAGATTATGGGAAAAAAATAAAAAACATTCTGAACAACCTATACGCCGCCGCTTACGGCTCGTAGTCCCCCGCCACCCCGCATACAGCAAACTTTTTTACGAGACAGGCGGACAGGCAGAGCGTTTGAATTTTTCTTTCATCTGCGCAAAGTATTCTTCCGCGCTGGGCGGATTTTCTTCTTGCTCGTTTGACAATCCGCTGCTGTTTTCAATAAGCTCCGGCGGTATTTCTTGTAAAAAAGGAGATGGGCTGCATTCAATAAGCGTCTGATTCCGGCGGCGGTGCAGACAGCTTGTAATAAACAGCTTTTCACGCGCGCGGGTTATGGCCACATAGAACAAACGGCGTTCCTCCTCCAAATTACTTGCCTCCTCTTCAAGACTGCGTTCGTGCGGAATAATGCCGTCTTCAGCCCCTGCTATGAACACTACAGGAAATTCCAGCCCTTTAGACGCGTGAATCGTCATAAGATTAACCTTTCCGCCGGACTGATCGCCGTCACCTTCGTCGCGTGTTAAAAGACTTATGCGATTAAGATACGGATACAACGTGGGGTCAAAATTGTCAGGATTTTTTTCCCATACTTCTATGGATTGTATAAATTTTTGTATGTTAAGAAATTTCCAACGTGCGGCTTTTTCATTTTTACCGTTGTCGCTGACAAGGTGAGACCAGTAATCAATCACGTCAACCAAGTTTTTAACCTTGCGCGACAAATCTTTTTTACCCAAAATCTCTTCACGCTGCGTCTCAATCAATGTCAAAAACTGGTCAATTTCGGTCTTTGCCGTCTCCTGAAAAAGCGTATCTTGCGCGTAACGCATCCTATTCATAGCATCCCACAACGGAATATTGTTCACGCGGGCAAGTTCCGATATTTGCGCTATCGCGCTTTTCCCGATACCGCGCCGCGGTGTATTGATTATACGCAGCAAATTGACATCATCATTAGTGTTTCCGATGACACGCAGATAGCTTAAAACATCTTTTATCTCTTTGCGGGCAAAAAAACTCGTGCCGCCTGACACTCGGTACGGAATATTTTCCGCAAGCAAGCTTTCTTCGATACGGTCCATCAGCGAATTGGTTCGCAGCAGAATCCCGAAATCGTCATATTTCAGATTTTCGCGCCGTTTGACCGCTCTTATTTTTTCCGCGATAAAATCAGCTTCCGTGCTTTCATTATCGGGCGAAAACAATTCTATCGCCTTGCCGCCGCTTTTACCTGTCCAAAGCCGCTTTTCCTTACGATTCGTATTGTGAGAAATAACGCCGTTGGCAGCATCCAGTATTGTTGTGGTGGAACGGTAATTCTGTTCAAGTTTTATTTCCAGTAAATCTGGAAAATCTTTTTCAAATTGAAGTATATTCTCGTAGTTCGCGCCGCGCCATGAGTATATGGACTGGTCGTCGTCGCCCACAACACAGACGTTGTTCCCGGCAAGCAATTTCATCAATCTGTACTGAACGCGGCTAGTGTCCTGAAATTCGTCCACCATTAAGTAGCGGTAGCGGGCGCGGTATTTTTGCAGAGTTTCAGGAAACAATTCAAAAAGTGTAATCGGCATTACCAGCAAATCATCAAAATCGACAGCGTTATACACTTTCAAGCTATGCTGATATTCATCAAACACGCACCGGAGCGCAGGGTCTGCGCCTTCTCCCCAGCGCAGCAAGCCTGTTTTTATTTTAGAGAAAATTTGCCCTATAGATTTTACATCCCCGCCCTCGCTGGCTTTGTACATTTTGCATTCGCGCAACGCCTCTTTTACCGCTTCGAATTTGTCGCCTTCGTCATAAATCGAGAAATTCTGCCGCCAGCCCAGCGCCTCAATTTCATCGCGCAGAATTTTAACGCCGAAAGCGTGAAAAGTACTTACGGTAAGCGCGCGTAACGAGCGTCCCGTAATTTCTTTAACACGCTCTTCCATTTCACGAGAGGCTTTATTGGTAAACGTCAAAGCTAAAACAGCCGATTGCGGAATGCCTTTTTCAAGCATATACGCAATACGGCATGTTATTACACGAGTTTTCCCGGAGCCGGCACCCGCTATGATGAGAACCGGCCCCTCAATAGCTTCTACAGCTTGTAATTGAGGCGGATTAAGACCGTAATTAATACTTATTTCTTTTTGCGGCCCGGCACCGGCTTGGCGCTGGAAGCGGCTTTCTTCGCGGGGGCTGGCGGCGCCTTCACCTCAATTCTGTCAAGAGATACCGCCGGAAAAACCGCTTGTTGGGCTTCGCGGTTATCTGAAAACCAAACGGTAGTAACCTTTTTTTCTTCGGCGTCAACCGAAACGACAATCATTTTCGGGCTATTAGGAAGCGCGGTAACATATACCGCGTCCCCAATTAACGAACCTGTAGCGCGTACACTCATAATAAGATCTCCTTACTCTATGTTAAACTACGACCTTCCTTACAACTTTCTGTTCGAGGAAAACGGTCATGCGGCTGTAGTGTTTCAAGGCAAATTCATATCTGAAACCGCCGCAACTTTATTCAAAACATACTAGTAAAAATCACGGGGATATACAAGAGACCTGACGCGATATCAGCAATTCAACATTTACCCGTCGTCATCACTGATAATAAAGAGCACGCAAGGCTTTCCGGCGTCCGCAAGCTGCATTGTACCGTAGTCAGTATATTTCACAGGCGTGGTGTGGACTTTCCCTCGTTTGGTAGACAGAATTAAGCGGGCTTTTCCGAGTCGACCTATAAGGGAAACATTTGACATTACCACATTTGGAGGGCATAAAGACGGAATCTATGCACAAGATTGTTTGTCGTACTTACTATTAAACAGGAACGCAGCGCGCCCCCGCTGGTGCCTTACGGCAACAAGGCATAATAGCACGCCCCCACGCATCAAAGCAAGCGTGAGGGGAAAGGGGTGTGTTGGGGGACTGGGACTAACACGAGGCAGGAAATGTTTCGCGGCTAATATATGCACGGGAAATTTTATACGTTTAAAACAAAATGTCTTGATTTCAGAATAAATTGTGTGATAATATTCATTGCATATTCCTACTAATATCTTCTCGTTTTATTGCAATTAATTTTGTCATAATATTGTCGCCATAAGGTGTTAATGTCCAATAAGTACCTCTGTCATTTACGCTTCGATTCCTAATGCTTTTTGTAATTAACCCAAGGGCTTTGAGTTGAACTTTAATTGTTTGAAAATCATTATCATTAATTTGGAATTCTGATACTACTTTTCCTGTGGTTCCTTTCATTTCTCTTATTTGGTCTATTGTTTTCTCACGCAATAGATTGTTAATTTGTTTTTCAAATATGGCATCCTCAGCTTCATATACCATCAAAGGAGAAATAACCGAAAAGATTGTATTCCATGACAGATCGATTGAGAATACATAGCGTTTTGAATCATCTGTAAGAAGCGCATCAAGATCACAAGGACTTTTTTTAGGTGATACACAATATTTGAACTTAACAGTAAACAACTCATCTCCTTGCGAAAAAACTTCAGAACCAGGAGGGGCATTATTGGCCGCATAATTCAATTGGTCTTCTAATTCAAGTATTTTATTGCGTAATTTAAGAATCTCAGTGACGGCATTTTCATTTGGAACTAAATCGGCCCGTACATAACCAATTGCTGGATGGAGCTTTATTGTTTTGATCAGGCTCGATATTACTAAACCTTGTAATTCCTCCGGTTTCTCCCAATTTTTGACCAAACGTCCTTTTTTTACTTTCTCGCAAAATCTTCTTAGTTTTTCTTGCATTTCAGGACTTTTTTCAGATTTATCGAATGGTATCTGTCCGGGATTCTTGTGTATAAGACAGATAACTTTTAAACCTTTCTCTATTGCATAGTCAAATTCTTTTTCTGTATAACTTATGCCAT
>JAIRSB010000064.1 GCA_031255655.1 Spirochaetaceae bacterium
GATACTTCGGGGCGAGTGCTTCCGGCGCAGG
This sequence comes from Spirochaetaceae bacterium, assembly GCA_031255655.1. GTDB lineage: Bacteria > Spirochaetota > Spirochaetia > Treponematales > Breznakiellaceae > JAIRMY01. The sequence continues at coordinate 32 of JAIRSB010000064.1, forward strand.
GGTTGATAATCTCACGTACCAGCTCGTATACCATATTGGTCTCTCCATTACAAAGAATAACCCAACTGGACTTACGTGATTACACCGCACGTTGGTTTTACGAAATGATTATAATTTGTGCAAATACATTCATCAAGCTGCTGTCGATTGCGAAAAAAGTGAAAACAATGAAGGATGACGGATAAGGGGAGGAGTGGTGAGTGCGAGTAGTTCCGGGTGAAACTAGGGAGTGCCATTGAAAAATCGCCTTGTCAACTGCCTCAATTATAGAATATATTAGGAGCAGGAAGGAAATCCTATGTATGCCTCATAATCATCTGAAAGTAGACGAACTCGATGCCGGTGTTATTCAAAACCTGAAAAACACCTTTCACCAGAGGGAAGTTGTCATTCTGCCAAAAGACACCTACGACGAATGGGAAAAAGCGCGTCACAACGCCGCGTTTACAGCGGAATTGCAAAGGCGCATAACAGCCATTGATGAAGGCAAAGGGATCGTTAAAACAATGGCGGAACTTAGGGTCATGGAGCATGAATGACCTAATTTTGACCCCGACGCCTTTAGAGAATATGTAGAGTGGCAGACCGAAGACCGCAAAACCCTTAAAAAGATAAACGACCTTATCGAAGACACTTTATTTTCTGAAACCTGCTTTAATCAAAGCCTTTTAGCTTCAACGTAATGCGAATCATCGAGGAAGACCAAAGCGCGTTTTGAACGGCTTTCGCCGCGGGCATATAAAATCCCCACGAACAGTTACAGCGCGCCGTCCCGCCTGTGAAGCGTCGCTGTTATCGGCATTTTAACAAAAACCTTGAGTGAAACCCGCTGTCAATGCTCTTGTATATATAAAACTTAATGCGCTATACTCAAGACATGGAGCGAATATGGCAGAACAGTCGCAGTTAGTAACATTTCAACTCGGAGAAGAACTTTACGGCATTGACATACTCGATGTGAAAGAGATAGTCCGCGTTAAGCCCGTCCGTTCTGTGCCGAATACCCCGTACTATGTTGAGGGCTTTTTTAATTTACGCAGTGAAATAATACCGGTCATCAACTTGCACAAACGTTTTGCACTGAAAAAGCGGGAAATTGAGCCGGAAGACGAACTTTTATCCGGTTTTGTGATACTTGATATTGATGGGATGAAATTAGGCGTGATAATTGACCGTGTTTCCCGCGTGGTTACGGTCGATAAGACGGAAATTCAGCCGCCGCCGCAGATGTTGAGCGGCATAGGAGGGGAGTACGTGGAGGGCGTCGTGCGGCAGGATAACAGCTATCTCATAATACTAAACATACGTAACTTGTTTAACTTAAAAGAGTTACAAAAATTGATCGAGCGGGGCTAAAGAAAACTGAAAAACGCCTAAGCGCGTTTTTCAGTTTTATGTTTTTTATGTTGCGGAAACGTGCAATAACTAGTAAATTATATGAATGGAATTACGCCGTTTTGAACCCGCGTTTCACCGGAAGTTTTGAAACGGCTCAAAATCTAGGCTTTGGCTTCAAAGCACAGCTTTGAAAACGGCTAATCATTGGAGGAAAACCAGCATGATTATTTTGGTGTTGAACTGCGGATCATCGTCCGCAAAGTATCAGGTGTACAATTGGGAAACCAAAGATGTACTAGCGGTGGGCGTAGTGGAAAAGGTTACCTTCCCCGGCTCTTGGATAGAGCACAAACCGAAAGGTAAGCCCGAATTCAGTCTTAAACAGGACTGCCCTAGCCACACCGACGCGGTAGAGTTGATTATAAAGACGCTTACGGATAAAGAGCACGGCGTTCTTTCGGACATGAGCGTTATCAAAGCTGTGGGACACCGTGTTCTGCACGGCGGCGATAAATTCACAAAGTCCGTCATCGTTGATGATAAGGCTCTGGAAGTTTTTGAACAGGTGAAGGATTTAGGTCCTCTGCACAATCCGGCCAACATACAGGGCATAGTCGCAGCCAAAAAGGTGCTGCCCAATGTTCCGCACTGCGCGATAATGGACACGGCTTGGCACCAAACGATGCCGCCGGAATCTTTTTTGTACGCACTGCCCTATGAGTGGTATGAAAAATACTCCACGCGACGTTACGGATTTCACGGCACATCGTTTTTGTACGTGGCTAAACGCGCTTCCGTACTGCTCGGCAAAGAGCCGTCAAAGACAAACGTTATAATTTGCCACATTGGGAACGGCTCTTCGATGTGCTGCGTGAGAGACGGCTGCTCTTTTGACACAACGATGGGATTAACGCCGCTGGAAGGCCTTATAATGGGGACACGCTCCGGAGATGCGGACTGCGCCATTCCTTTTTACATTATGCGTAAAACCGGCCTCAGCGCGGAGGAAATGGAGCAGGCGCTCAACAAGAAATCAGGTTTGCTCGGCATTACAGGGCAATATCAAGACAGGCGCGACATTCATTCCGCCGCCGAAAAAGGCGACAAACGGGCGCAGCTCGCGGAAGATATGGAAGGCTACCGTGTGCGTAAATACATCGGGGCTTACTTTGCGGCTCTTGGCGGCAAATGTGACGCTCTTATATTTACGGCGGGCGTGGGTGAGTTCAGCGATGTTATGCGCCAAAAGTTCACGCAGGGTTTGGACGCGCTCGGCATGAAGCTGGACGACAAAAAGAACGCGATGGCACACAGCCGAAACGCGGAATTCCTTATATCAGCCGATGACTCCAAAATCCCGATATACGTTATACCGACGGACGAGGAATTGGTTATGACGGAAGACGCTTACGCGCTGATGAAAGGCACCTACGATGTGCATACGAAATTCACCTACTCTTTCCAAAGTAAGGATTACGTGAACAAGGCGCGTGCGGAGGGGCTAAAGAAAGATTTAGAAAAAAATCCTGATTTGAAAAGGATTATAGCTTTACCGCGCTAAACAGCGCGGACAGGCTTTCCCCTGCGGCGAATAAGACGGACATGCTCTATATATTTTGCAAGGATGGAATATTTTGACTCTGAAATCAAACTATAAATCGCGTATCACTGTTTTACTGACATTTAACGCTCTGCTTTTGCTCTTTTCAACATGCGGCAACCCGATAATCGAAAATATGATAGAGGAATATGTCAGCCAGCCGGAGGGGGTAGTCTTTAATACTGATGTTTCCGAAGGTTTTACCGATAGGCTCACCGCGTACATAAATGAAAAAGCAAAAGATCATACCCGTTACAGCCCGTTGCCGATAAAATTCACGGGTACTCAATACCGTGTCATAGGGGAGGCTTTAGCCAATGATGACGGACTAGACGGTTACAGCTATTTATATCTCGATATGCGCGAAATGACACAGGGAACCATACCCGGTAATTGTTTTAATGCGAGTGAAATTTCGTCAAAATGTAAAATCGTGGCCGTTAAACTGTCGCCGAAAGTTACCACGATTGAAGAATCCGCGTTTTCGGGTAACACCATGCTTTTAACGATATCAATGCCGGGAGTTAATGTCATTGGGGAGAAAGCGTTTTATAGATCGTATTTTTTACAAGAAGTTTTCATGGCGGAGGCTAATCCCACAACAACCGGACCAGAGGCCTTTTACGGCATAATGATAGATTCGCCTTTTATCATCCATCTGCCTAAAAGTGTGAGTGGTTCTGAAATTGAGTCTTACTATATTTGGAGCGATGCTCATTTACCAAAAAACATTACTGTGAGCTTTTCAGCCGATATGCCGTAAGTTCGGAATTAGTCGGAAAGGTTGAAGTTGTGAACAAACCCCGAATCAGCAAAGCCGTTTTTTTTTGCCTGTTATTACCGCTTTTCTCCGTAACGTCGCTTGCCGGGGACGAACCCGTACCTTTTTATAACGAGTTATCGTTAGGTCTAGGCGGAGGCTTTAGCGGTTATTCGCCAACTGCCTTTTCATTGAGCGGTATGTTTTCCGCGGACTATCGTTTCCTGCCTTTTTTGACCCTCGGATTAAACGCCGGTTACGGCAGTGATTTAGGACGTTTGACTAACGCGGAGGGACAGTTGTTTGTCCGCTGGTATTTTCTCCGGCGCCAGACTCCGCTGAACGGAATGCTGTTTTTCGCGCAGGTTGAGGGGGGCGGCGCGGGTCTTTGGGATAACCCGCCCGCCGGCGTCAAAGCAGGAGAAACTTTTCGAGGGATATTCGCCGCCGGTTTGGGTGCCGGTCTTCGCTTAAAACTTCCAGCGAATTTATACGGCGAGGCTTATGCCCGCGCCGGCTATCCGTATATATGGGGGCTTTCACTTAAAATCGGATATACGCTGACATTCAAGCCGCGTGAACGGAATGAAGAGGCGGCGCGTCCTGAAAGAGAAGTTCCCCAAACGCCGGCGGCTCGGACGGAAAGCTCCCCCGCGAGCGCACAAACCGAAAGCCCCAACGTTCAAACGTCGTCGGCGCAGCCTGAAAGAGCCCCTGCGAGTACGCAAACTGAAATCCTTCCCTCTCAAACAGCGGGAATACAGCCGGAAAGAAGACCGCAGCCCGCGAACACGCAGGGAGAAAATCGTCCGGCCACGATTCCAAAAATAACGCTGCCGGTAGTTTCTGGAACTGTCGTTACGGATATTTTCGGCAATATAATATTCAGGGGCAACGGCTCGGATTTTACCGACCTTGACGGCGCGATTGTGAAAGTGAACAATGAGATCCTTGACAATGTGGCTGCTTTCATGAAAGAGAACCCGGAATACGAGCTAAGGATCGAAGGTTACGCGAACCCCGTGCAAACATTACCTCTAGCTAAAGACATGGAAGAGAAGCGTTTCTTGCAGCCCATATCACGGGAACGGGCTAGGGTCATCATGGAACTGCTGATTCAGCGCGGAGTTGGCCGCAGTCGTCTGACCGCGGTAGGACTTGGCGGAACAAAAACGCTAGTGCCCGTTGACGATCCGGACAACTGGGAAAAAAACCGGCGGGTTGAATTCACACTGGTAAAATAAAGCCCCCGCCTAAAAAACGCTTTCACCTTCTCTCAGCGGCGGCTCCCGTTTTAGCAAGCTGACTTTAGTCGTCTTTTATCCACCAGCTGTCCAGCCCTTTATCGTATTTGGGCATTACAGGCGGAATGCCGAATTTGTCAACATAGGCAAGGCGGTAATGGTCAATATGCCATTTGGGAATTAGATAGCAGTTCCATGTAAGCACACGGTCAAAAGCGCGTCCCGCGGCTGTCAACAGAGCGTCGTTTTCCTGATTGGCGGCGATGAAATCCGTAAGATAGTCCACCGCAGGATCGGATACGCCGGGTGTGTTCCATGTAGAATCAATGAAACGCGAGTTCCACAGTATTAGAATATCTGAACTAGGGTACTGGAAAGCGGATATATTGATATCAAGCATATCGAAATCCCGCGAGCGCAGACGGTTTATGTACTGGCTCTGGTCCACTAGGCGGATATACATAGAGATGCCGTACTTTTCAAGATTATTGCGGAACGGGATTAGGTAGCGTTCAGACGTGCTGTCGTATATCAAAAATTCAAAACGAAAGTTCTCTCCGGCGGCGTTTATCAGCTTTCCGTTCTTTAACGTCCAGCCCGCCTCCGCGAAAAGGCGCAAAGCCTCCCGCGCCCGCTCTCTTATGTAGCCGCTGCCTGAGTTCACAGGCGGCTGATATTCCCGCGTAAACACTTCGGGCGGAACAATATCTTTGACAGCTTCCAGAACCTCTAACTCGTCAGTATCGGGCAAACCATGAGCCTCGTACTTTGTATTCTGAAAGAAACTGCGCGTCCGCTTATACTGATTATAAAAAAGATTCGCGTTAGTCCATTCAAAGTCGAAAAACAAACTAATCGCTCTGCGTATCCGTATATCGCTAAAAATAGGACGCTGAATGTTGAATACAAGACCGCTCATAGACACCGCCCTTTCATCAGGCGGCTCCGAACGGATTATCGCGCCGCTTTCAAAGATTTTACCTTTGTAGCCACTCGCCCAGTTTGAGGCGGAAGTCTCCTCCCGAAAGTCGTACTCGCCCGCCTTAAACGCTTCAAAAGCCATGCTGCTGTCGCGGTAGTAGTCGTAACGTATTGTGTCAAAGTTGTAACTCCCCTTATTTACCGGCAAATCCGCAGCCCAGTAATCTTTTACACGTTCCAGAACGACATACTGCCCCATCTTATAATCTTTTATCCGGTACGGGCCGGTACCAACAGGCGGGATTATCAACGGCTCTGAAAAATCATGCTGTTCCCAAAAACGCTTAGGGAAGACGGTTGACTGAGCCAGAGAGAGCATCCTTTCCTTATCTCCGGCGGAAAGGTCGAAACGGACGCGGTTATCTGCCAGAACGCTTACTTTTACATCGGAATAGTAGGCGCGAAACTGCGGAACGCCTTTCTCAAAAATCACATTGAACGAAAACGCCGCGTCTTCGGCAGTGATAGGATAACCCTCACTGTCTTTAGCGTTTGGATCTATTGTCAGAATGATAAAGGAATAGTCGACGGCATACTCAACCTCGCTCGCTATGAACGGATACAATACTCCAGCCTCGTCGAAACTCTCTGTCATCAAAGTGCCGTACAGGTATTGATAGCCTGCCGCGCAAGAGCCGCGAAGCGCGTATCTGTGAAAATTATCGTAAGTTCCTATCGCGTGCAGCGTGATACCGCCGCGTTTCGGCGCGTCCGGGTTTGTATAATTGAAATGCGTAAAACCGTCTTTGTACAAAGGTTCACCGCGCAGCGATAAATGTTTTGCTTTTATCGTTGGAATGTCCGCCGTGTGCGCGGCTTGCGGTGCGAGCAAGGCCAATACTATAAATAATTTTTTTATCATTTCCGGCTGTAACAGGAACTCAAAGATAATCCGTCTTTAACCTCCGCTCTTTTTCGTAACGTTCAAAAGCCAGCTCTATCAGCTGCCCGATTAAATCGCTGTAGCTTAGGCCGCGCTCTTCAAACAATTTTGGGTACATGCTTATTTTTGTAAATCCCGGCATGGTGTTTATCTCATTAACAAGCAGTTCGCCGCCTTCGCGCATGAAAAAATCAATACGCGAAAGTCCATCGGCGCACAGTGTTTTATAGGTTTTAACAGCAAGTTCCCGTATTTCCTCCGTTTTATCTTCCGGCAAACTGGCAGGAATCTCAAGACTCGCACCCTTTTCATCAATGTATTTCGCGTCGTATGAGTAAAACTCATGGCGCGGTTTTATTTCGCCGGGCAGCGAAGTAACCGGATTATCGTTCCCCAAAACCGAACATTCCAATTCGCGCCCCTCAATATATTCTTCAATTATGATTTTCGTGTCATACAGGAAAGCGTCCCGCGTAAAGCGCGTGTACTCCGTTTCATCATGCACCTTGTTTACACCGATGGAAGATCCCATGTTAGCGGGCTTTATGAAGTGCGGAAGCCCCACCACTTTTACAATCGTTTCAAAATCCGGCAGGGCTTCACCGGAACGAAGCGCGATATGTTTTGGCGTTGGAATGCCCGCTTCGCGCAAAAGGCGCTTCATAACATCTTTGTCCATGCCAACCGCGCTGCCAAGAACAGAAACACCGGCGAAAGGGACGTTCGCCAGTCTTAACAATCCCTGAACCGAGCCGTCTTCTCCCTGCGGGCCGTGCAGTATCGGAAATATTACATCAACTTGAGTTTTTTTTCCGGCCTCGTCTATATGCGCGAACACCCCGCCCGACGCCGGCAGAAGCACCGCTGGATTTCCGTTGGGATTAAGATGTATTTTTTTGGGGTCATCTGCGTTTAGTATGAAATCATCGCGGCATTCTGAATTCTCAAGCAGCCATCTGCCGTTTTTATCAATACCGATGAGAACCGGCTCGTATCTGTCGCGGTCTATCGCGTCAAAAACGTTTTTCGCCGACTGCAAGGATATCTCATGTTCCGCGGAACAGCCGCCAAACAGAATGCCAACTCTTTTTCGCGCCATGATTTAACGCCGGCTAGAAAGGCAGATACCCGCTCGTATCTAAATTAATGTCGATAGGCGGCATAAAATCGATATTGTTTAAGTATGTATTTTCGGCGTAAAAATTATGAGGCTGTTTTGAAACATAAGCCCATGAAATATGCTCGGCCCGTCCGTCCGGCAGCACAAAAACTACCCAATAATCACCGCCGTCCCTCCAATAATCAATGCCGCCGTGGTACAGTTTAAGACTGATTTTATTGCGGGTAACCTTCCCGATGGTGTAAACCGAATTCAACAGTTCTTCCATGTTAATGTCTTGCGGAACCGGACGTATGGTGGTAAGCGCCAAAAGAATTGTCTTATTATTTATATCTTTTATTCGCGCCGGATAATCCGGATCGCTGTCGGAGACAATGATGGTTTTGTGCGGCGGCTGCTCAAGAAAATCCATAGCTGCCTCACATGAGGCGGACAGCGCGGCTAAAACAACAAAACATATCCCATAAATATGACGCTTCATTTTATAAGAATCCCCCCAAAAGCATATTTTGTCAATGGGCAGCGGGTAAGCGGTCAGCGTTCAATAAACCGGCAGCCTCGCAACCGGCAAATTATACATTTTGACGGTACGATTTAGATTCATGCTCTTTTCGACGCCTCTCCACGCCCTATTGACAATATAAAATGACAAAGCCTAATATAAAATAACGGCGGCGTAGCTCAGTTGGCAGAGCAAACGGCTCATATCCGTTATGTCATAGGTTCAATCCCTATCGCCGCTAAGAAAACAGACAGATTTATTAAACCCGCTCCACCGAAAGTAAAGTCAATAAACGAGGCGGATGGTTTAGATGGTTTATTAGAGTTGTTTAGAAACTTCAGTTTCTGAACAGCAACCGTTGAAAAACAGCAAAATGCAAAATATATTGCAAGACTTGGGAGACGACTACCCGAGTTGTTGGACAAGTCCATTGTATATAACGGATATTCCGTGTAATTTACATGGAAAATTCCGATAATGATAGAGTAATCCGAAAAAAATCGACAGCCATTTTCAAGGATTAGTCTTGCTAAGACCATCAGAAAAGCAGAGAGGCGCTTATGGCAGAAGTACTATCCATCATTTTGGGCGGCGGAAAAGGCACACGCCTGTTCCCGCTGACGCAATCACGAGCGAAACCGGCAGTTCCGTTCGGTGGCAAATACCGCATCATTGACATCCCGTTATCAAATTGCATAAACGCCGGCCTAAAACAAATATACATACTCACACAATTCAATTCCGCTTCGCTGCACATTCACTTAGGCCATACCTATACATTCGATCATTTTTCGAAAGGCTTCGTCGAAGTCTTAGCGGCAGAACAAACACTGGAACATTCCGGCTGGTTTGAAGGTACTGCGGACGCTGTGCGGAAAAACCTGATGCACTTTAAGGCGCACAATCCCGATTATTACATCATACTGTCCGGCGACCAGCTTTACCGCATGGATCTGCGGGATATGCTAAAAAAACACTGCGAATCCGGCGCTTCCATATCGATAGCCTGCACCCCCGTTTCGCGCGAGGATGCCAGCCAATTGGGAATCCTGAAAGCGAACAAACAGAACGCTATCACGGAATTTTTGGAAAAACCCGGCCCTGTGAAAGATATTTCAGACTTCAAAGCCCCGCCGGAACTCCAAAAAGACAGAAGCGAGGCGTATCTTGCCTCTATGGGCATCTATGTTTTTAACGCTGCTACAATGCATGAGTGTCTGGATAACTCATTAACAGACTTCGGAAAAGAAATCATTCCGGCAGCCATAAACAAATTAAAAGTGAACGCGTACACATTCGAGGGCTACTGGGAAGACATTGGAACAATCAGCAGTTTTTATAACGCCAACCTTAACCTTGCGAACATAAACCCCATGTTCGACATATACGACGAGGAACGCCCGATTTATACGCGGATGTATAATTTACCCCCATCAAAAATGAACTTCAGCAGCATGAACCAGTCCATAGCGGCGGAAGGATGCATCATAACCAACTCGTCCATAACAAACGCCGTTGTGGGAGTCCGCACAATAATCGAATCCGGCGCCAGCTTGAACGGTGTCATCTGCATGGGAGCGGATTATTACGAGACGGACGCGCAGAAAAGGCTGAACGCTGAAAGCCGCCTGCCCAACATAGGAATAGGCAAAGGCTCCATCATCAAAGGCGCCATTATAGACAAAGACGTCCGCATAGGCGAAGGCTGCCGCATAGGAATAGACAACATAAACCGCAGCGACGGGACATACGAAAATTGTTCAATCGTTGACGGCATAATCGTTGTTCCCAAGAAAGCCGTGCTTTACCCGGGAACAATCATATAGAAGCGCAGGTGAAACACGCCGCGCGGTTTTTGATAAATCTTTACTATCTAGTCTAAACCTGCCGATAATATTAGAATGGCTTTGTTTGCAGAACCGCCGGGGAGCGTCAAATTTCTTGGCGTATTCCGGCTGGCGGATAAAACTGCTATAAACTTAGTGTCAAGGAGACAATATGAGTAGAAATAAAAAAAATAAAATTTTATGGGGCGCGA
>JAIRSB010000119.1 GCA_031255655.1 Spirochaetaceae bacterium
ATTAAATGCCGCATATGGAATAAACGCCCCAAAAATATACTTCAAGGATAGCCTATTGAAGCAGGCAGACATCCGGCGTGAAGATTTGCCGAATAACATATGCGTCGGCAGGGATTACAGTCTTTTCGAATAGTAGACTAAAGAGTAATGACTACTACATTAAGACAGGCAAAACTGCTGAAAGCGTTGGGATTCAATTCCCCGACTGCGCAATTTTACAGAACAGAGCCGGGCAAGGAGGGGAAAATACACTTCAGTTGCGGCGGGCCGATAGATTACAATTCAAATCCCTACGCGGCGGACAAATACCCCCGCATCTCCGCGCCGTCGGTTGCGGACGCGCTGCAATGGATGGAAGAAGCAAAAGAGATTGAATGGCGGATAGATAGTTTACCGGTGGTGGGGCGCATAGTGAGCTATTTCGATAAGAATAGAAAGAAATATTTTATAGGATCGCTCGGTTCAGCCCATTCTTCAGAACAAGAACCTGCCCTGCTCGATGAGATTTTAAAACACTTGACAAATAGCGATTGTTTGACAAAATAACCATACGGGCGACGGTAAGCGATGAGGAGGCGGCGCATTTGTCGCGTCTTCACAGCTTGTATATGATGGTAAGCGGCGGCGGTGAAATCGCAGGTTACCGGAGTAACATGCGTATATCCAATATCACCGGCGTTGTGGCATCCATACAGCGGGAGAAATGCAAGCTTCAACTGACCCTGAAGATGTCGCTCCATAAATTCTGGAACTACCGCACACGGGGCGTATTGCGGAATGATGATGATTTTACCGTTTCGGAAGCGAAATCGGCTATCGGAATGCTGTTGTTTGAAAACGGACTGTTGTCGCCGAGAACGCGCATTATACAGTTTGAAATAGGGTTGAATATGGAGGTGAGTTTCGATCCGCTGGATTTTATCGAAAAAGCGCAATATATCTCGTCTAACGAGAAGCTGATGTTTGTGGATGCGAACTTCATAATAAACCGCCAAAGGACAACGGAAAAAAATAAAAATATGCGGAAGTATTATAAGATTTACGATAAGGGTTTTGAGAGAATATCGAAATTGCGGGGTAAAAAGCGAGAGGCGGCAAAAGAAGCGGAAGAGAGGCACATACTCCGCATAGAGACCGTTTACAGGCGTCATAACGAGAGTGTGGACACATTCTTTAGCGATGCGAATATAAAGCGCTTGTCCATACAGTTTTACAAGGACTGGTCGGGCCTGTTTTTTTTTCGCTCGGTGGATGCCGATAAGGGCACGCGAAAAAGCGAAATCGAACGCGCTACGGCTATTATCAATTCATCCGGGCATGAGTACCTGCAACGCGTAAAGAATGACTTTGAGCGCGGAAAAATCACACAGAAGCAATTCAGGACTATCAGGGAGTTTGTGCGTGATTTTGAGCTGAATAAGGGGCGCTTCAGGACGGTGATCTCGAAACAGGAAAAACAATATGCAGAGTTGCTCAACCGTAATTATAATATTTGCAGTGTATAGGTGCAATTTGAAAATAGCATAAGTCGCTGATTATTAGGATAGTAACAGGGTGTACGACATGGATAATTAATTGACAGTCAGCGGGATGCCCATAAGGGCACGAGTAATGAGCTAAGAATCAATCATTTGCAATTTAACACATAGATAATACGCTGATAATCAAATATAGGGTGGCGCCTATAGGAGCCAATTTATAAAATCTCGCCCCGGGAGGGCGGGATTTTTTTATACCTGTTTTTCGTCGAAAAACAGAATTCCTGGCAGCTTGTCCTATACCTCCCAACAGGAGGCGGGGATGAAATACACGCCTCTTTGGGAGGAAACTGAAAAAAGAGAGAATAATCATAGGGGTATGTTTTGCTATCCCACGCATGAAAGTGTTTGATACTATGGATATTGCAAAAATGAAAGGAAGAGAAAAGAAATCGAAGAAAGGGGTTTTGTATCTAAAGTAGAAAGAAGTAGAAACGATGTTGAGAAACCTCCTCTACATTCCCATGCAAAGGAGGTTTGAATTTAAAACAGCGTATTACTTAAACAGGTCGTTCAGTTTTTCGATGCTCTCCTTTACGGATAGAACAGATTCATCATCTAACGATATTTTTTGCTCCGCTTGCTTGGGTACGACATAACCAACGAGCGCCTTGGCGATGGCGAGCGACATGCCCACCGTATCGAGATTGAGGCCTTCTTTCTTCTTAAATTCCGACTCTATAGTTTCGAGGTTTTTATACACAATGTCGCCGATCAGTGCCTTGAACTCGGCTGTGGTTTTGTTTGGCGTTCCTTTTTTTCGCCCCCCTGTCTTTGGCGCTCCCTTTGCTTTCGGCATACAGAATGATTTTTACTGCAAAAATCAAAAAAGGATTCGAGCAGGTCAACATTAATAACCACAAAGTCGCATCGCAGGCACGGAAGACGCTAAAAAAAGTGTTTTTTTGACCTCACTTTACGCCATAGACTATGAAGGGTAGAAACATACTGCTGTATCAACAAAAATACGGGAAAGGTAAAGACCGCCGGAATAAACGGGATTGTGATTATTTTGCAAGTCCGGGAAACTTTGACTTGAAGCCCGGTCTATTGACTTCATGCTTCAACGCCTGGAATTCGTTAGCGACATTACGCCGGGACATTCGAAGAAACGAAGAGTTTGTGTTTGGCGATCAATGGAGCGACCGCGTTTTCGACTATAAAAAAAGGGAGTGGAAAACGGAGCGTCAGAGGCTCAATGAGCAGGGGGTACAACCGAGCCAGTATAACATATTGCGGGGCATCCTGCGCTCGATAGACGGCGTGTGGGCCTCGTCGAAAACGCTTCCTACCTGCATCGCACAGAAAGACGACAACAAGAATGAGAGCGAAGTGCTGACGGCCACTCTTCATTCTCACTACAGAAAACATGAGCTGCGCAAGCTGACCCGGTCGCAGTTGCAGCAGCTTCTTATAGGGGGAATCGCCGTCACTAAAAATCACTTTGTGAGCCGTGACGGGGAGAGCGATGTTGTAAATGATTACGTAGATCCGTTTTCGTTTTTCATCGACAATACGATGAAAGACCCGCGTTACGCTGACTGTACGCTCGTGGGATGTTTTTACGATATGCCGGTTGAAGATATCGCCGGTAATTTTTGCAAAGGTTCTGCAAAGCGTGCGCAAGCCATACGGGAGATCTACGCCGCGGACAACAGGGAACGGATATACCAGTTTGCGGAGACATTCACGGATAAGCGCACGGAGGAAGATTTCTTCACGCCGGCGCTTCAGTCAGAAGGGTTAGGCCGCGTGATAGAGGTGTGGCGCAAAGAAACGGCCAACTGTTTCTGGGTGCACGACTACCTGAACGGAAAATATTATCCCGACTTCCGCGCAACGGAGCCGCAACTGAAGGCGGAAAACGCGCGAAGGATGCGCGAGCAGTCGGCCATGGGCGTAGAAGAGGAAGATATGCTGCTGCTTGAGTGGGAATGGGGTTCGGACGTTTTCTGGAAATACTATTACCTGACGCCTTACGGCGAGGTACTGGATGAGGGTATCAATCCGTTTTGGCACGGCAAACCCTCGTTTGTCTTTGAACTGCACGATTTTTTCGTTGGAAAAATTTACCCATTCGTAAGAGACATCATAGACGCCAACAAACAGATAAATAAACTGTCGGCTATTTCAGAGCTACTCTCCCGGTTTAGCGCAAAGTCGCTGATGCTTGTACCCGAAGAATCGATTTCCGAAGAAAGCGGGCATGGTATCGACTATATAGAACGAAGTGCGACCGATTATAATTCTACATTAGTCTATAAATCCAAAGG
>JAIRSB010000082.1 GCA_031255655.1 Spirochaetaceae bacterium
TTCTGGCAGAACTTTTTTCCCGCCCCTTACCGCTGTCAATCACGGATAAAAAAGCTCTCGTACTCGACAACCACATCGCGCTCTGGGATGTACTTGCCTCCTGCGAAATCGAGGGCGCCTCCGACAGCAAAATTAGAAATCCGCGCTGCAACGATTTTTCGGCGCTGCTCGGCGGTTCGAATATTCGCTGTGTGTATACTACCGGGCAAAAAGCCTATATGCTGTATACAAGGTTTTGTTCGGACAAAACTGGCATTCCCGCCATTCCTCTTCCTTCAACAAGTCCGGCAAATTGCCGTGTCAGTTTCGCGGAACTGCTTGAATGCTACTCGAAGCTGCGCGCTGACGGCTTATAACCGGAGTGATGCAGATATGGGGAGGGGGCAGAAAACTGAACGAATTAAAAGATATTAAAGGGGTATATTTTGACGCTTACTGAAAAAATCATAAAAGCGCATCTTGCCGGAGGGAGCATGACTCCGGGAGACGCTGTCGCCGTTAAAATCGACCAAACTCTTACGCAGGACGCCACCGGAACGATGGCGTACTTGCAGTTTGAGACTATGGGGATAGACCGGGTACGGACGGAACTTTCCGTGTCATACGTTGACCATAACACTTTGCAGGAGGACTACAAAAATGCGGATGACCACCGCTATCTGCAAACTGTCGCGGCGCGTTACGGGATTTGGTTTTCGCGCCCAGGCAACGGTGTCTGCCATCAGGTTCACCTTGAGCGTTTCGGCGAGCCGGGGAAAACATTGCTTGGCTCCGATTCCCATACTCCGACGGCGGGCGGGCTTGGAATGTTGGCTATCGGAGCGGGCGGGCTTGATGTCGCCGCGGCTATGGGCGGTGGGGCGTTCCGGCTTACTATGCCGCGTGTGATAGGCGTGTGTCTTTCCGGTTCTCTTAAGCACGGTACGGCGGCCAAAGACATAATTCTTGAACTGCTGCGTCGGGAGACTGTCAAAGGCGGCGTGGGTCATGTATATGAATATTTTGGAGAGGGTGTCCACGGTCTTTCCGTGCCGGAACGCGCCGTAATCACGAATATGGGGGCGGAACTTGGGGCGACTTCTTCGCTGTTCCCTTCCGACGATCGGACGAAAGAATTTTTGACGGACTTAGGCCGCGCGTCCGCGTGGCGCGAGCTTCACGCGGACGTGGGCGCGGAGTATGAGAGGGTGATAGACATCGATATTTCTGCGCTGCGTCCCGCAGCCGCGTGTCCCAATTCGCCGGACAATGTTAAACCTGTCGCGGAATTGGCGGGTTTGAAGGTTGACCAGGTTGCAATAGGCTCCTGTACCAATTCGTCGCTGGAAGATCTTGCGGCGGCGGCGGAAATAGTGCGGGGTCGTTTTGTCCACCCTGATGTTTCCGCGGCGCTGGCTTGCGGCAGCCGTACCACTCTTATTGCCGCGGACAAGGCGGACATTCTTAGCGAACTGATACGTGCCGGTTTTCGGGTGTTGGAAAACGCCTGCGGCCCTTGTATCGGCATGGGTTTTGCGCCAAAAACCCGGGCTGTCAGCCTTCGCACGTTCAACCGCAACTTCAAGGGGAGGAGCGGTTCGGCTGAGGCGGGCGTATATCTTGTTTCGGCGCAGACTGCCGCCGCCGCTGCGGTTTCCGGCGTAATCAGCGATCCCTCCGCTCTCGATTTTGAAAAGCGCGATGTATGCGAGTTTAGACGGCAGGCGGCGCGTTTCGCGGACGATATGCTCATCCCGCCGCTGCCGCCGGAGAGAGCCACCGTTCAGGAAATAGAGCGCGGCCCGAACATCAAGCCTTGTCCTGCGCCAAAGCCGCCTGCGGACTCTCTTTCTCTACCTGTACTAATAAAACTGGGTGATAACGTTACGACAGATGATATCATGCCGGCGGGGGCTAAGGTTCTTCCATTCCGTTCAAATATTCCTGAAATATCGAAATTCGTGTTCTCCGCCATTGATTCCGCTTTTTACAAACGCGCCGCGGATGCGGGGGCAGGTTTCATCGTCGGGGGCGCGAACTATGGGCAGGGTTCCTCACGGGAACACGCCGCGCTTGCCCCTATGTTTCTGGGCGTGAAGGCCGTGCTAGCCAAGTCTTTCGCCCGTATTCACAAGGCGAATCTGATAAACTATGGGATTTTGCCATTTGTGTTCAGAGACGCGGACGAGTGGCGGCGTATAGACCAGGGCGATTTTCTAGAAATATCCGGTATACACGCGCTCCTTGACGATGAAGCGCCTGACACACCGTCTGTAACAGCCGTGAACAAGACGAAGGGGGAAAGCTGTGTTCTGCGCTTGGACGCGAGTGCGGAAGACAGGGCTGTTTTACGTGCTGGAGGCTCGCTCGCATACATAAAAGCCCGTACCGTTTAAAAATAGAGTTGTCCGTCTCGACAGCAAAGCGGCGTTCCGTTAAAATGTAAGCTATGCGAAACAGAAATATACCGCCACGCACGGAAGTGCCGCCGGCGGACACATGGGATTTATCGAAGCTCTACGCCGATGACGCGGCCTGGAGCGCGGGGCTGGACGAGTATAACAGGACTGCCGAGCGCATAGGCGATTTCAAAGGAACGCTGGCTTCGTCCTTTGATGCTTTGCTTGCCTTCATGGAATTCAGCCGCGATTTCGGCATTTTGGAAGAGCGGCTGGCGTATTACTGCGAGCTTAGGCAGTGCGAGGACGAAGGCGCGAACGACGGGCGTTCCATGACATCCCGTTTCCTTATGGCGCAGGCGCGGGCACAGGCGGCGTTAGCGTGGTCTAATCCTGAAATCCAGTCTGTACCGGAAAATCTTATGCAGGAATTTCTGGCGAATGAGAGGTTGGCGGGTTTCCGCACCTTTCTGCGCCGCGTACTGCGCTGGAAGCCGTATATTCTAAGCGAAAAAGAAGAGAGGGTAATAGCTTTACAGAGCGAGGGAGACCAAACCACCGCCGAAGTTTTTTCTGTTTTAACGAATGTCGATATTGATTTCGGTACGCTAGAAACGCCGGAAGGCGTTTTGCCATTGTCGCAGTCCACTTGGTCTGTTTTCATGGAAAGTCCGGACAGGTCTTTGCGCGAGCGTGCCTACAAGCAGTTTTATTCGCGTTTCGATGCGCATAAGACTACGCTTGCGGCTTTGTACGCCGGCTCTGTCAAAAAAGATGTCATAAGGGCGCGGATCCGCGGTTTTAAATCGGCGCGGGAGGCCGCGTTGTTTCCCGACAATGTTGACACGGCGGTATACGACCAGCTTATAAACACGATAAATGATAATCTTGCCCCGCTGCACAGGTACTACGATTTACGCAGACGCGCTTTAGGGCTTGATGTTATGCGCCACTGGGATGTGTACGCGCCGTTGACAGGTGGAACGTCCACCGTGTTCAAAAAAACAAGCTGGAATGAGGCGGTGGATATAATATCGAACGCGCTCTCCCCACTAGGCGGTGAATATGTTGACACCTTACGCGGCGGGCTTTTGGGGCGGTGGGCTGACCGCTACGAGAACAAGGGCAAGCGAAGCGGTGCGTTTTCCGCCGGGAGTTATGCTGGCGATCCTTACATACTGATGAACTATAAAGAGGATTCCGTTCGGGATATATTTACATTGGCGCATGAAGGCGGACATTCGATGCATTCATGGTATTCGGCGCGGAATAATCCGTTCATGCGATACAGGTATGCGATTTTTGAGGCTGAGGTTGCCAGTACTTTTAACGAGGAACTTTTATACCGCTATCTGCGCGGCGCGGCGGACAGCAAGGAACTGAAGCTGTACGTTGTCCAAAAGCGTGTGGACGATATTCTTGCCACGCTGTACCGGCAAGCTATGTTTGCCGAATACGAAAAGCGCGTTCACGAGATGGAGGAAAGCGGCGAGCCTCTCACTGTCAATGTTTTGCGTGAGGAATACCGCTGTTTGCTCAAAAAATATTTTGGGCCCGGCATGGTTTTAGATGCGGAGAGCGACATCGAAGGGTTGCGTATACCGCATTTTTATAACGCCTTCTATGTTTACAAGTATTCTACCGGAATCTCCGCGTCTCTCGCGCTTGCGGAACGTGTGTTGAACGGAGGCACCGCCGAGCGCGAAGACTACTTCGCATTTCTTAAATCCGGCGGTTCGCGTTTTCCCATCGATAGTCTGAAACTGGCTGGAGTTGATATGTCGGAAAGCGCACCTGTAAAAGCGGCTTGTGGTCTGTTCGGAAAACTGGTAGAAGACTTGGAAGACTTGATGGAACTTGATTAGCCGATTGCTGTTTATGTTTTTTCCGCGCGGAAGCCTTTCGAAAAAACGCTTATGATTTTGTCAACCTGAGCCTTGCTTTTTATGTTGAACCTCGCGAGTACTGAGCCGTCAAGCTGCTCAAAAACGGCTCCGCCGCGCTCTATTTCGCAGAGCATATTGGCAAGGTACACCGAATCGACTATCAATCTGTATTTCACCGGAGCGTTGTCGGGTGAATGGTGAAAACGTATGGCCGCCACAAGGTTTTCAGGGAAATTCCATTTTTCGGCGACAAGAGCCCCGACTTCAGCGTGATTCATGCCGGAGCGCACATCTTCAATCGTAATAGACGGAATGTTTTTCGTTTCGCAGAACGCTTTCATTTTGTCCACTAGATCGGGGTGCACCGCTGTTAAAACGAGTTTTCCCATATCGTGCAACATACCGCTTAAATAGATGTCCTCAATAGAACTTTTATCGTGATAAAAATTTTTCACAAGGTTAAAGGCAAAATAAGCAGTTTTATAGCAATGTTTCCATAGGTTTTTTTTTTCGTCAGTATCGTCGCCAAGTATTTTTTGCGATCCGTAAGAGTAGAGCAGGTTTCTTATTCCGGATATGCCTAGAATTTTTACCGCATCCGATATGCTGTTACTTTTTTTTGTCGTTATATATTGCGCGGAATTTACGATTTTAAGAATATCCGCCGTTATTACCGGGTCTGTGGATATTCTGCCCGCGATTTCCATCATATCCGATTTGGGGTCGGACAACATATTTTGTATTTTCACTATGTTTTCTGGGAAGTAGGGCAGGGCGTTGACTTGTTCCACTATCATGTTTGTTACCCCGCTGATGTTAGTCAGAACAGTCTGTTCCAGCGGGATAATGAGCCTCGCTATCGTCTCCATGCCGGTTCCGGTAATGTTGAAGCAATCCTCCGTAAGCCCCATCTTTTTTAGCATCAGAACTAGGACGACCAGCCCTAATCCGGCACCCTCGGAATCGTCTAATACTTGTGAAAAAGCATCTTCTAGACTGTTAAACTGCCGCGAACGTGCGAGTTTATCGTGTATCCGTATCAATTCCATTTTTGAAATTACGGAATTATTGCGTATTTCAATCTGAATCGCGTCTTTCCGGTGGAGTATTTGTATTTTTATGTAGAGCCCTTTTTCTTTTTGAAGTTTGAGATAGTGGGCCATATTGCTAAGTGTATCTTTTTTAAAATCCCCCATACCTTTTTTGTACTGGGCGGGGTTGGCGATGTCCAAGCCTTTTTCCATGAAGTACACACGCTTGGTGTTGGCTTTTTTGGCGTTTACGGCTAGTTCTTGAATGCAGTATTCAATGTAATCACGGAGGTTTTCATGTCCGGCAAGCCTTAAAAACACTGCCACTACACGGCCTATGTAGGCTTCCGTTTCATGCGGCAGCGTATAGCTCGTGATTGTTAGAGGGATGCCAGATCGCATTGATTTTTTAATTTTCTCTTCGTCTACAACGAGTTCCTGTTCCTCAAACACTGGTGTTCCCCCCGGTTAAAAAAATTATTATAATTAGCCGCCTGCCCATTTGCCGGATAAGCGAAGTTCGTCTCAATGAAACCTAAATTTCACAGCTCATTTTATGATAGCGCATAATGTTTTTTTTATCAAGACACGTGTCAAGCCCTATATGTGTTTGCTTAACAATGCCATAAAACATGATAATATTCAAAGGATGAAAGAGGGGAAAGCAGGTTTTGAGCAATTATTGTCGGTCATGCCTGAAGAGTGGGAACAGAAAACTAAAATCTCCGTGTATATCCGCTTAACAGCATAGTCAAGAACCTTATCGGGGATGGAGCGGAACACAGACCGGAGGATAAATTATTCGATTTAGAGTCTAAAAAAAAGGCGGCAAGAGCTACTGCTTCGGCCTTGAACTCCTTAGTAATTTCTCCGCCCTTTACCATTCTTTTTCATCGTTATACATCTTAATATTTTTATTCCACTCTTATTTTTTGTGTCTACCTTATGGGATGAAGACCACTTGTTTTGACAGCGCGAGACGGAGTCCTTGACAAAATTTCGTCCTTAGACAATCGTAAATTATGAACACGTCTAGTGGAAATTTGGCAGCATTTATATCGTTTCTTCAGAATCCGTTATTTCTTTCGGGGCTAACCAGTTTTGTATTCGCTCAATTCATCAAGGTGGCCATAGCCGCGGCGGTAAAGACAAGGCGGAATCGCAAGGAATTGCTGGAAGCGTTTTTTTGGCGAACCGGCGGCATGCCCTCCAGCCATGCGGCGGCGGTTTCCGCACTAACTGTCGCTATAGCAATAAAAGAAGGGATAAATTCCGACATGTTCATATTCGCGCTTTTTTTTTCGATGATAGTGCTTAGGGACGCCGTCGGCGTACGCCATTCATCGGGAATACAAGCCAAAACATTAAATACGCTAGGACGCATTCTTTCGGAACGCTTTCAAATTGAGTATCATCCGGTAAAAGAAGTGCAGGGACATAAACCTTTAGAGGTAATTGTCGGCTGCTTCATAGGTTTTTTTATCGCGGCGGCCTATGCCTATCTTTAACATTAGACGCGCCGGAAAATTTAACGGCGCGGCATTACTCATGGCGTTTGCTTGCCTAGCGCCGCTGGTAATCCTCGCGGTGAGTACCGCTCCAGAAACGGCGCGGGCGGCGGGAGATTATATCATATTGATCACCGGCGACCAGGTCCGGGATAGACTTGTTGTAGAAAAACTAGAAACCGCCGGAATCAAAAATGTTCTGTCGGAGTCGTCCCAATGGTTTTTCATGAACGATTTTTCGGAATTAAAGCGCGTTCCGCTGGATGAATTCCACGATTTTATGTTGGAAAGCGATCCGCGTAACGACGGCTACGCAGAGAAACTGCGAACAATTTTTACGAGAGAAGGCAGGCGGTATTTTTATATCCCGCACCAATCGCTCCACTCTTCAGATCCGTCCGTAATTGA
Source organism: Spirochaetaceae bacterium (assembly GCA_031255655.1). Classification (GTDB taxonomy): domain Bacteria; phylum Spirochaetota; class Spirochaetia; order Treponematales; family Breznakiellaceae; genus JAIRMY01. The sequence goes on from JAIRSB010000082.1 coordinate 7,212, forward strand.
GCGCCGGGTTAAAGACGCGCTAGACAACGAACCGAATATTGCCGTCGTATTCAATTCATATTACGGGCGCTATTCTAATATGGCGCCTGTTTTTGCCGCCGCCGCCCTGTTCAGCCTTGCGCTTTCGGTTTACGCGGCAAAACCGTTTGGCGGATTCCGCTCCGTTTTAACACTTCCGCTGCAAACCGCCGCGTTGCTGCCATCCTGTGCGCTGGCCGTCGCGCCGGGTGCCGCCGGTTTCTCGCTGGCCGCGATATTGATGACACTGTTTTCAATGTTCCGCCTAAGACTGAAATCATTTTTCGTAAAAACGCGACTCTTAGGCGAGGAGATTTTTTCCATTTCGGAGTTAATACACTTGAAACAGTCTCTGGCAAAAGAAAAAAAGACTCTACTCGTCGTATCCGCGCTGTTTTTTACCGTCTGCCTCACGGCAAATATAAACATATTTTACGCCTTGCTAGCCGCGCTGTTTTTTTGCGTGAGCGCAATAATTTCGATATACATGGATACATTGCCCCGCGGCGCGTCTGCGCATATACGTTTCGTTCCGGTTGACATACACCGAAAAGTGAAACACAGCCTGCCGTTTATCGCGCTGCCGTTCACGCTGGCATCTTTAGTTTCTCTAGCTATTCCACTGTTTGCGCGGCCTTACGCGCGTCCGCTTAACCTAAACATAAAAAATGAAATCTTCGTCACCGCGAAAGATTATGAAAACCACGTCGAATTCCAAATGAATTTCGCGTATAGGAAACTGTCCGGCGGTACGACGAGCGTTGACGCGCCCTATCTTGATTTTGAGCTTGCTCCGGACGGATTGTTACGGACAGTTGACGGCGGCACGCTTTCTACCCGAATATTCAGCATTCCCGTCGCCGAGATTCCGCCGTTTCCACTCAAAAAACTGCTCGATTTCTTTGATGCGAGAACTGTTTCACTTCCAGCCTTATTTGATATGCGTGGACTGATCGCCGTAATCATCGCGATGTCTATCTATCTTCCGTATGCTGCGTTCGCCGTTCCCGGCAATGGAAAAAAAAAGAAAAATAAGTTATACATTAGAGAACGGATAACGATATGAAAGTTTACTCTTTTTCTAAAGGTGGAATTGATTTTGAAGACAACTACGCGCCCGGGCGGGGAGACAGCAGGCTGGCGTTTTTACCGGAAACGGCGATAATCCCGCTATCCTCCGAATCGGGTGCGCGCGCTTGTCCGGTGGTAGAGGTTGGCCAACACATTGAAGAAGGCATGTTGATAGCGCGAGGGCAAGGCGCGGGTTCGGCAAACATACATTCGTCCATTCCGGGTAAGCTCGTCAAAATGATAAAATGGGAACCGGAGACAGACTTCCTGTCGGAGGCTTTTGTAATACGACTTGAAGGCAGCTTCAAAAAGCTGGGAAAACTCGAAACAAAGCATCCATGGGCGGAACTGAGCCGTTTCGAGATAAACACGCTGATAACAGAGAACGGCGTAACCGAAATGGATGGACTTGGACGCCCGCTTTGTGAGATTTTTTCAGAATTCGATACGGTTAAAGAGCGGATTACACTGTTAATACGCTGTGTTTTCGATGACCCGTGGCTTGCCGCCGATTATCGTCTTTGTAAAGAGAGGGCGGACGCGGTCGGCGAAGGCGCTCTGATAGCGGCGAAGGCGGCTGGAGCGGACAAAATCGTATTCGCGGTGTCCGCCGACGCGGAAGATTTGTTTGAGCTTCTGATTGACGCGGTAAACCGCTGCGAGGATGCCGCCCAATTCGATGTTTCCGCGTTTTTTACAGGTTCGCGTTATCCACAAAGTAATGATTTTGAAATGCGGGAAGTGTTTTACAGATATGAAAAATCCGTTTCATCCTGTACCGAAAAGCCGCTAATTCTGGGACCGGCGACTGCAGCGGCGGTGTACGACGCAGTCGTTCTGCGTTCACCGGTTCTGGAACGCTATGTCGCTGTAGGCGGCGCGGCGGTAAAGCATCCCGCGGTGATAAAGGCGCGTATAGGCAGCCGCCTGCGCGATGTTTTTGCCGAATGCGGCGGTTTTCGCGGCAAACCAGAAGTAGCTGCGCGGATTGTTGCCGCGATAGGCTCGCCGCTTATGGGACGCGCCGTAACTTTGAACGAACCCATAACAAAAACAAGCTGCGGAGTGTTTGCTTACGCGCAAAAAAAGCACAGGTTGGCATCGTTTTTTCCCGCCGTGTTAAAAATAAAAAAAACGAGAAAAATATCTAGTCTGCTGCCCGCGGCGGTTTGCATAAGCTGCGGCGAATGCAGAAATGTCTGCCCTGTCCGGCTCGATCCGGAAGATATATACAAGCAGATAAAAAACGGAAAACATGATGAGGTCATGATACCGCTTGTTTCGCGCTGTATAGGCTGCGGTTGCTGCGAAGCGGTTTGCCCGTCAAAACTTCCAGTTTGTTCCGTGATAACACGCGCTGGCTTCAGAGGAGTGGGGTGTGCCTGATAAAACGCCAGCACTCTTCGAGCGTCCGCAAATAAATCTTGTATGCCCGTACAAGGCGCGAATGTGGATTATAAGCCTTTACGCCGCCTCGGCAATCATCGTATCGGCGGCGGGGGACGGCGGCGCGTCTCTTAACGTCATGTTCGCGACGCTGGGCGCGGCCATGCTTGCCGAATTGATTGCCGGCATAAAAACCGGACGACACACGGTATTTGACGGCAGTGCGGCGGCTTCCGCCCTTATCTTGACATTGCTGCTGCCCAACCAAATACCACCCGCACTAGCCGCGATCGGAGCGTTTTTCGCGATTGTAATCGTTAAGATCACATTCGGAGGCTTGGGCGCGAACTGGCTTAATCCTGCTGTTTCAGGCTGGCTTTTCATCCGTTTTTCGTGGCCCGGCGCCTTCGGGGATGCCGATGCCCACTCGCCGCTTTCGTTTCTCGCCGGAAAAATCTTAAACGGAGGCGGTCATAAAATAGGCGCTTTCCATGAAATCTTGAGCCAGAACGGTTTCTTCCCGGAGACGGACGTAATAACGCGGACACTCAACAAAACGGCGTTTTCTCCGTTTGGCATCGAACTGCCCGCTTCTTATTTGGACTTCTTCGCTTTTCCGGCTGCAGGCGGCATAATAGGGGATCGCGGCGTATATGCGCTGCTGTTCGGCAGTATAGTGATAATCGCTCTGGGAGTGAGCCGTTTCTACCTGTCTGCGCTGTATCTCAGTGTATACGCGCTGTTGATAAGAATCGCGGGCGCTCTTCCGGTAGGCGGTGGATTTTGGGAGGGGGACGCTGTTTTCGGATTGCTTTCGGGAGGCACGCTGATAACGGCGTTTATTCTTATAACGGACCCTGCCACAAGCCCGAAATCTGCTTATGGTAAAACGATTTTTGTTCTGCTGGCGGCGGCGCTTTCGTTTTGCTTTCGATATATGAAAAATGAGCCGTACGGCGCGTTTTTTGCGGTCGTGCTGCTAAACACGCTGACACCTTTGATGCGCAGCATAGAAAGCCGCCGTATTTATAATCCGGTAAAAATAAACAAAGTCGGCGAGGACAGAGATGAACATTAAGCAGACGCTTGATTTGATAACTTCTCTTTTCAAAAAAGTTTGTTCCGCCGCCGGTGAAATTTTAAACAGAATTGCAAGCGAAGCCGCGGGCAAAATTTCAACGCTTAAGGGAGTTCTCCGAAAGCTGTCAAAGAACGCGGCGCCGCGAGACGCCGATTCAAAAAAACGCGGTGATTTACCAAAACCGTTCGATATCTTGAATGTTCTCAAAAGTTTGAAGCATTTTTTTTCAAACATGAGCGAAGTTTCAGTCTTTTCGATATGGGCGGCGGTTATCATGCTTGCCGCCGTTCTGGTATGGGGGCTTTCCACCGGATTGCGCGATGAAATCACCGTGAAAACGGTCAACAAGTTCCTATCCAGCATAGGCGAGAGTAGGAGTGTGGCGCGGACAATTTCACCGTGGCATATTCCGGGCAACATAACGCAGCTTGGAAAATGGTATACGATGACGAGCGGAGAGAGCGCCGTCATATGTCCACTAATCACGGAGGGGATTTTTTCGCCCTGTCTGGCCATAATCGACAATGAGGGCAGATTAAGCACGCTAATCCCTCTTACGGTGCATGGAGATAGAATTCTGTCTCGCGTCAATCCGGGATACCTGCGTATCTGGATAGATAAGATAGAAAAGAACGCCGCCGTATTGAATATAGCGCTGGATAAAAGAGGCTAGAGTGTATGTTAGAAACGAGCGGCATAAAAGCGAAGTTTACTATGATTTTTGACTCCCAAATATCATCAATGAGCGGGATTGCGCTGTTCATAATAGCGGGTAATCGTCTTTCGTACGCGATAGTCGCCGCCTGCGCCCTAATATGGGTTTCTGTTATAAGCGCGGCCTTAAGCATCGTAATGCGTCGTGTCAAGTCAAAAACGAGGATACGGATGCTAGGTGTAATTGTGTCGTCATTCGCCGGAAGCCTCTACCTTTTTTTACTGAATCTGATGAACCCTCTGCTCGCTATGGAAAGCGTTCTTATATGCATGCTTGCTCCCGTGTTCTATATGGGTGGAAAATTCCGCGCCTGCTCCGAAGACGTGCCGGAAGGAGCGACTGTGGGCGAATTTCTTCAAAACGCGCTGTTTGAATCCGTCGCGCTCGGAGCTTTGACGCTTGCATTCTCGTTAATAAGAGAACCGCTTGGCTTTGCCACACTTACGGTTCCGGACGTGAGACGCGGCATAATTGCGTTGTTCAACAGCAAAGACAGCTATCCTTACTCCGTGCAGTTAATTTCAAGCTCTACCGGAGCTCTTTTTTTGCTGGCGTACATCATGGTCATATTGCGTTATATAGGCGCCGGATGCCGGCGGCGGGATGGACTATGAACAATTTGATTATTTTGGCCGGATTTTCAGCGTTTTTATTCAACCTCGCGCTGACATTCGGGCTCGGCGCGAAAGAAATTTTTGAAAGCCGTGAACATTCCATAACAGTTAGTTTACTACAGTTGTCGATAATGTTCATCACGATTTTTGTTTCATGGATAATATTCACATTTGCGTTGAGTCCGCTCGGCTTAGGATTTTTTCAGTACTTCTTTCTTTTCCCGCTGACAGTTTTTTTAACTTTCGGCATGGAAAGTTTGTCATCGTTACTGATTCCGGGTTATATGCGTCAAAACAGAATGTTTTCGTTCTATACCTCGTATTCCGGCCTCATATTGACCGGCTTGCTTTTGACCATGTACATTGCGAACACAGCTGTGGACGCGCTCGTTCTCTCTTTTTGCTTCTCATTCGGAGCTTTTTTCGCTATCCTATTACTGCGAATGATAAAACTTCGCGGCGAAAACGAAAAAATACCGTCGATTTTCAGCGGACAACCCTTATTGCTTATGTCTATGGCTCTGCTTTCACTTGTTTTTTCATCTATCGCCTATATTTTATTGCTTCGCCCCTTGAGTTTTTAACACCACGCCGTCAACCGCGTGTACCATTCGCTGTTTTACCGCGCCAATATGAGGCACTGAGGTACTCGGTGATTTGAATTACCGAATGCCATACATCAAACTCGAAAAATAAATTTTGATGCATGGTGAATTGCGCTAGGAATTACCGAGTGCCTAGAAAGCACTATATCAATCACATCCCTCACCTCCCGAAATTGCC
>JAIRSB010000084.1 GCA_031255655.1 Spirochaetaceae bacterium
ATCCGTGCCGCTAGGGTGAGAGATTGTCCTTTACAGTTTTCCACAAGGAGGACGGGCGTTTCGGAGACTTGGGATAGATGCCACGAGCTTGCCTCCGTCGTGTTCCCGCCAACGCCGTCATAAAAGCCCATAACGCCTTCTAGCACGGCTATATCGCTGTTCCGGCTGTTCTCGAGCAGAAGCCGCCGCGCCGTGTCTTCACCAAGAATGAAAAGGTCAAGATTCGACGAATTGGCGCCCAGCATTTCGCGGTGAAACATGGGGTCTATATAGTCCGGCCCGCATTTGAAAGCCGCGACTTTCAGTCCGCGCCGTATGAACAGCGACAAAAGAGCGCAAGTTACTGTAGTTTTTCCGGAACCGCTGCCGCCGCCGGCTATGAGGATTCTGGGCAGAACTTTCACTCCGCGCCGCCAAAACTTATTATGAAAACTGGATTTTGCGCTTTTAGCAGACTGTATTTTCCGGTTTTTTGGAACTCGTTCACGCTGATTTGCACGATTTCCGCGCCGCAAACACGGTTTTCGGCAAGGAAAGCCTGTACCACTCCGAGAGTTTCCAGCGTGATAACATTGATTACGATTCGCGCCGCGGGGTTTTTATTCAAAATTTCGCGTAAAATATCGGTCATCGCGCCGCTCGAACCGCCTATAAACGCCGAATCCGGCGGAGGCAGTGTGGAAAACGCGGCAGGTGCGGCGCCTTCGATGACTTCCATGTTGTAACAGCCGAATTTTTCTTTGTTTTGCCGTACAAGGCTTAGCGCGTCCGCATCTTTTTCAACCGCGTACACCCTACCGTAAGGAACGGCAAACGCCATCGAACAGGAAACAGAACCGGTACCAGCGCCTATATCCCAACAGATTGCATCCGGTTTTAACCTGAGTTTTGATAGGCTTAAAATACGCACGCTTTCTTTGGTCATGGGAACGGATCCGCGGATAAAATCCGAATCCTGCGCTTCTGATGGGTGGCTTTTTACATCATCATTTTCTAGGAAGACTATATTCGGCGTTCTGAAATCGCTGCGTTTGATATCGTTTACCACACCGATTGTTATTTTTTCGTCATGGTACGAAAGACGCTCACCTACGCTGGCGCGGAGTTTACCGAGTCCGCGCTCTGACAGCACACGAAATATTAATCCGGGTGAGACTATACCGTCAGTCAAGAAAAAACATCTGCGGCTGTGGGCGGCGAGTCCGGTCATTTCATTCAGCAACCGCTCTCTTTCGATATTTGGGGAATCCTGCCTCAGTCTGCCGTGAAAACTTTTTACCGCTGCGTCCTCGTATGATACGCCGAGCTTTGAGGCCATGTACGATACGGAGCTAACGCCGCAAATGATTTCAAGTTCCCAGTCTTTTCCCCGTGCTTCGTCCACTAATTTTTGAAAAAGACGTTTTGAAAGTGAAAAAAATCCGCTGTCGCCGGAAACCAGTGCGGCGTAAATTTTTTCATCGCTTTCCCGAATCGCCGCGGCTATGCTTTCGTCCGTAACGAGCACGTCCGTTTTCTTGCCTTGAAGCAGTTCCGAGAACGAGTTTAACAACCGCTCCGCCCCGAACACGCGCTCACTACGTATCAGCGCGTCCCGCGCCGTTACAGTCAGAATATCCCGCGCTCCCGGCCCCGCACCGATTATATAAATTTGTTTAGATGGCACTTTCTATCAAAACGGTAGACGCAGACTCATCCTAAGCTGAAGCTTGCTCAACCTGCTTCACGAATAGAACAGGCCAGAGAGAGGGTCTTTTCGATGTCTCTAAGCGCCGCGTCAAGCTCTTTAAGGCGAATCAGGGTCAGAGCCGCGCTCTTTCGCCAAAGTTTATCACAAACGCCGTCCAAAAGTGTCTGAAATATGAATCTTCCGTCAGAAGACATTCCCGAATCATCTTTCATTGGGTCTGTAAATCCGGCGGCACCGCGCCGGTTTTAAGATTATCAGTGTACTCCTCGGCGTTAAGTGGAACATCCAGAGAACGAATAAAGGTTACGGCAGCCATAAGGGCGATCAGCGTCAGCATCAATTTGCGCATCATTTTCTCCAAAAACGATTGTACACGGAAAGGCGCTCCGGCAAAAACCAGAACGCCCACCGCGCGGGATGTGTCATATATCCTTAGCGCAAACTTACTACTAATACTTGATATATTCAAGAGGATTTACAGCTCTTCCGTTCTTGTATATCGAGAAGTGCAGATGCGCGCCTGTGGTTCGTCCGGTGCTGCCAACCGTTCCCACCTCATCGTTTTGATCAACTCTGTCTCCTTCTTTCACACCTACCGAGTTAAGGTGCGCGTACATGCTTTGAAAACCGCCGCTATGTGTAATAATCAGATAGTTGCCGAATACCGGACTGTAGGCAACCGATGTAACCCTGCCGTCCGCCGCCGACTTTACCGGAGTTCCCGTATTCGCCGCGAGGTCTATCGCACTGTGATAGCGGCGCTGTCCACTGAATGGGTCTTTGCGCCACCCAAAAGAAGAGGTAAGCCGCCCGCGCACTGGATATACGAATAACTCCCCCAACGCCATCTTCAAATCGTCCGAGCGCATCTTAGCGCCGGGCAGAAATAGAACCTCGCCGGCGTTGATGTCATCGCTCTGAATGTCGTTGGCGTCAAGAATCGCCTCGAGAGCCACATTCATCTTGTCCGCGATCTTTTGGTAGCTGTCGCCCTTCACGACGGTATAGGGTATGCCGTCCATGTTCGGAATGCGAAGCACTTCTCCCTCACGAAGCAAACGGGCATTGTACAGATTATTGGACGCTATTATCGCATCCAGTGAAAGCCCATTATCGGCTGCTATTTTCGACACGCTGTCGCCCTTTTTCACTGTGTAGTTGCTCCATGAAAAGGTCTCGGTTATCGTAATCGGAAGCGTTTCGGGCAAAGGCAGATTTTCAGTTGAAGAACCGAGCGCGTAAGCCAGCATTTTTCTTCTGGTAAAGGCTTCTGTTTCCGGATTGATTTGAATTTCGCTGTCCTGCCAAAGCAGCGCGTAGTACGCGAAAAATCCGAGTATGACAAAACATACGCCAAGTATTATAAAATGCGGCGTGAATACGTTTTTCTTTGTGGCGGGAACTGGAGCCGGTGCCTGATACGGCGGAAAAAGGTTTTCGCCAGCCATGCGTCCGGCCTTCGCGTACCCGTTGTTTCCAATTGCCGGTTTAGACTGAGTAAGGCGCTTTTTGTGAACCGGATTTTGATGTATCTGATCTATCCCTTTCAACGCGGCGCTCCCATGAAACGTGTATACATTTTTACGGCGCGATACGCGCTGTGATTTCAAAATGCTGTTGGTTTTATTGATCATCCTACTTGCTTTATCGACATACAACGCCGCTTTGTTTATACTTGACTTGTCCGGCGCGGTTTGTGGGTTTTCTGATAATCCGCGGCGGAGACGAGGAACAGCGTACCGGACAGCCGCGGAATGTAATTTGCGCGGGCTGTCGGCATTTTATGAGAAAAGAAGATTCCATTATACTCCGTGATATACTTCTGGCCTTAGGCCTTGCGCTCATTCTGAAACTGTTTTTTTTCGATTTTATGGTAACGCAGGGAGTGTCTATGGAACCGGCGGTAAGAAACGGCAGCGTACTGATAATAAACCGTCTAGCGTACGGTTTTCGTCCGCCTTTGGTTGGGGCTTACTTATGCCGCTGGTCGCTTCCAGACGAGGGGACAGTTATAGTGTTTTATACGCCGGCGGGCGATTTGGCCGTCAAACGTTGTGTAAAAGTGCTGGAAGATGGCCGGTTTATCGCGTTGGGGGATAATAGTCTGGAGTCCTACGACTCGCGTTCTTACGGCCCCGTCCCTTTTGATAATATACTTGGCAGAGTTATTGGAATAAAATAGATGGAATATCAGTGGGACACCCCGAAAAAATCAAGATTCATAGTTTTTATCATTTTTCTGCTTGCGCTTAGTTCGGCTGTTCTGACAAGATATGCCGTGCTGATGCTGCGTCCGGAGCAAAATATTCCGCGCAGGCAGCTTATAACTGCGGACAGGGGACAAATTCTTGATAGAAACGGCAGAATTCTCGCCATTCAGACACGTTTTGGAAATGTTACAGTATGGCGGCCGCAGACCGGAGATTTGAACGCTCTCGCCGCGGCTCTCTCCCCTATTCTTGATATGAGTGAGGCCGAGATTATCGACAAAATAACTTTGTCTCCGACCGATTTTATCTACCTGAAAAAACAGGTTGACAGAGATACTTTCCGCAAAATAGACGAGCTCGCCATTGCCGGCGCGATAGACGGCGTAAGCATAGAGCCTGTCATGGGCAGGATTTATCCAGAAGGCGCTCTCGCGGGGCAGATAATCGGGTTTACAGGCGATGAAAATACCGGACTTGCCGGTATAGAATATGCTTTTGACAACGAACTTAGGGCCAAAACCGGAAATTCGACGGAAAATCCAGGTGGCGTTACCGGAAATCAGGTTGTTTTAACGATTGACGCCACAATTCAATATCTGCTTGAAGAAATCGCGGAAAAAACGCTTAGGGAAAATCAAGCGGAAGCGGTTATGCTTCTTGCTATGGAGCCGCGCTCCGGCGAAATACTGGGCGCAGCGACAATGCCCGGCTTTAACCCAAATCTGTTTAAGGAAAGCGGTGAGCAGACGCGCATGATACGTCCCGCTGTTTGGGCTTACGAACCGGGTTCTGTTTTCAAGGTTTTTTCGCTCGCGGCCATAATGGACTCGTCGGCTATTAGCCCGCAAAGCATCTTTTACTGCAACGGCGCTTACGAGCATACGACAAACCTCGGCGAGCGCATCGTTATAAATTGTCTTGGCGCACACGGCAATGTCGACGCTCGTAAAATCATAATCTATTCGTGCAACGCCGGCGCGGCTTATGCTTCCGACAGGATGAGTAAAACCGCATTTTACAACGATATTCGCAAATTGGGCTTCGGTGAAAGGACAGGCTCCGGTATACCGGGCGAGACCGCGGGCTTTTTGCGTCAGCCGGAACGCTGGTCGGAGCGTACGAAGCCTACTATCGCTATGGGACAGGAGATAGCGGTATCGGCTCTGCAAATGCTGCAAGCCGCCACAGCGATAGCGAATGACGGCATCATGGTTACTCCCCGTATCGTTCTGCAAATCGAAGACGCGGACGGCAGAAATCCAAGAAAGCCTAGTGTACCCGAACCCGTCCGTGTACTAAATCCGCGGACAGCGCGGGAGATGCGCTCTTACATGGCGGATGTAACCTCGTCCGCCGGCACAGGTTACCGTGCCAATGTTGACGACATACCGCTCGCGGTCAAAACCGGAACCGCGCAGTTGATTGACAGTAAGACAGGGCGCTATTCGGACACGGACTTCATAGCCAGCTGCATAGCTTTGCTTCCGGCGAACGAACCGGTTCTGGTTCTGTATATCGTAATCATTAAACCAAAAGGAAGCTCGTATTTAGGCGGGCGCATTGCCGCGCCGCCCATACGTGAAAGCGCCGAGGCGCTGATAAATTATATCGGCATCCCGCGCGGCAGGAATCCGGTGGCAAGTCACACGGGGACGATCCGCCTGCCTGCCGTTGATATTCCGCTGATAACTGACATCGTGCCGAACTTTTCAGGCTATTCAAAACGCCAGCTTTTGCCGCTGCTTCTGCGAGACGATATTTCCATAAATATCAAAGGTGACGGCTATGTCGTCAGGCAGAATCCACCCGCGGGAACGGCGCTCACACCGAACATGACAATCTATCTTGAACTGGAATAGCGATTAAAGGCTAATCGCTCTGCGCCGCCATTATAACAATACCAAGCGCGAACAGCGTGAAAGCGGTGGCCAAGCTAATCAGCATCCCCGTCCAGAAACCGAAAGACAACAACGTGAAAATACCGAACATATTCATCACGCCGCGCATCATGTGAATTATCCAGTTAAGCGCGAACGGCAGCGCGATTAGCATAGGGTATACCACGAAAGAAACACGGCCTCGGCTTTTAGCTCCGGCGCGGCTTCTCCCCCGAAGATTCCAGCTTATAACAAGCGAAAATATAGCTAATGGAAAAAAGAACAACGGCTCGGAAACGATATAAATTATTTCCGCCTGATACACTTCCGGCACATAGCCGTAGGAAGCGAGGCGGTTGGCAAACAACCAAATATCGCGTATAAAAAAACCATCAAGATTTCTGCCGGCAGCCGAAGCCAACAAAAAGTCGTCGTAGCTTATCGCGAGCGCAAGTTGGGTCTGGGGAGTGTTCGCCGGCGGTGTTCCTTCCCAAACTGGTTCCCAGTGCATTTGCTCGTAATTGCGACCCCATGCCTGCAAATAGATTACGGTATACTGTTTGCCGTCCACGTAAAACGGCATAAATTTGACATAAGGCGTGCTGACTCTGAACAGCGGATTGTGATTCGCGTCAAATGCGGCTATATCCAGCCCCTTCCCGTAACTGTAATCTCCTGTGCCGGAAAAAGAGGCTAGGCGCATCACCAAGCGTCCGTCCGTTTCAAAAAGCGGAAGCGAAAAAAGCGGATCGCTGATTTCTGTGCCGAGCCGCTCCATCTCGTCTATAAAAAACGCGGTTTTGCCAAGTCCCTCAGTGGAAATATCGAAAAAATTTCTAATGTCAGGATCACTCGGTGCGTCGTCTAACAAGGCGCGAAAAGTATAATAGGCGTGAACCCAGTCACCGCTTATCATAGCCTCGTATCCCTCTTTTTTACGCTGATAGATTGAGCGCCGCTCACGTTCGGCGGCGTCCGGCTCAAGAGTTTCTATGGCATTCCAAGAGGTGCCCGCAAGACGTTTTGCCAGAGCCGCTTCGTTGCTGCCTTCCACCGAAAGCCGTTCCGCGATTACGGCGAGACGGTGGGCATCATAAAAACGTTCCTCACTTAACGCCGTCTCCGTTAGACGCAGCGCGCTCTGTGCGTCAATAGGATCTCCCCGCATACCGGCGTCCGCACTTCCCGCCGGTTTGTCCGAGTCCGGTCCGCGACTGTACATCAAACGTGTAAGCCCCATGTCGACGGATTCCCGCAAGCCGGCAAGTTCAGGATTTCTGGGCCAAATCCGTTCACAGATAGACAGAAAACGTGATGATTCTTTCCAGTCTTCTCTGTCGGCGAAAAGGATAGCTTTTTCTTTTGCCTCGTTAAAAAGCAGGCTGCCCGTCTGTATATCAACCTGATAGCCGGCGGCCAAAGGACGTACGATAAGGAATAAAATACCGTATAATACAGCCGCCACTAACGCAGTAATAAGACGAGGACGCAGCATTTTAAAGAATTCCGGTGAAAAACTCCGGTAACGGACATTTTCTTGCGGAACAGCACGGGAGAACGAGATTAACTGTGAACTTATGAAAACAGCCGGAAAAAACGATATGAAGTCAAGAAGTCCGCGTGTGAGACTGTTTCCGGTACGAAAAACGCCTAAGATGAACGATTTTGAGCTTAAAAGGACATCAGCCGGCAGTCCGTTGTCATACAGAGAAACATTCGGAAAAAACAGACGAAAAAGAAGGAGAAGGACTAAAGCGGCAAACGTGTAAGCAAAGCTGATAAAAGCCGGTGAATCCGTGTCTATACGCCGCCTAAAATACCTCGGCATGGCTTCTCCCGTGAATCTTAGCTTGCGTGCCTCCCATTTTCACAAGCGTGTCATTAAAGCGGCGTCGAAAAAAATACGGGCGCGTGCATTTTTTGCCGCGTCCATGATGAACTATTCTGCCGCGTTTAGCCCGCCCGCAGCGCGGCAAGCGGAATAGGTTCTGGTTTTTCGTTTTCACCTTCCAATTTGGAAAATTCCTCAAGCAGCGCCCGTCCCTTGGCCGAAAGTTTTGCGGGTATCTGTACCATAAGTTTTATGTAGAAATCGCCGCGCTTGCCGGACGGTGACGGTACTCCTTCGTCACGCAAACGCAGCAGTTTTCCGTTGGAACTGCCCGGCGGTATCTTTACCTTAACGGTTTTACCGTCAAGGGTCGTTGCCTGCAAGTCTCCGCCAAGAGCGGCCTGCGTTATAGAAATCGGCAGTGCGCAGTATAAATCGGCGCCGTCCCGCTCAAAGAAATCATGCGCCTTTACACGAATAAAAACATACAAATCTCCGCACGTTCCGCCATTCGGTCCTGCGTCTCCCTGTGAACGTATGAGCATACGTCGTCCGTTTTCCACACCCGGCGGGATAGTTACCATGATTTTTTGACGTGTCTTTATTGTTCCGGCGCCTTTACACTCTTTGCAGGGACGCTCGATTATGTAGCCGTCGCCGCCGCATGTGTGGCATGTTGAGGCAAGCGAAAAGAAACCAGTACTTTGCCGTATCTGTCCGGTACCGTTGCAGGAAGGGCAAATCTTTTTTTTGGAACCAGATTCCGCTCCGGTACCTTTACACGAAGGGCAACTTACCCGCCGCGAATAGGCTATCTCGACTTTCGTGCCGAAAACCGCGTCTTTGAAAGGGATTTCTAGGTCGTAACGGAGGTTTGCGCCTTGACGCGGGTCTGACGCGCCGCTTCTACGGCCTCCACCCAATCCGCCTCCCCCGCCGAATATATTACCTAAAAAGTCTGAAAAATCTCCGCCGAATATGTCTTCAAAATCTTTGAAATTACTAAAGTCATGTTTGCCGCCACTCATACCGTCTACGCCGGAAAAACCAAATTGGTCGTAAGCGGCTTTTTTCTGGTCATCGGAAAGTATCTCGTAGGCTTCGGTAGCTTCCTTAAACTTTTCTTCTGCTTCTTTATCGCCGGGATTCTTGTCGGGATGATATTTGACAGCCAGTTTACGGTACGCCTTTTTTATATCATCCTTTGAAGCGCCTTTTTGAATACCCAGCACCTCGTAATAGTCTCTCTTCGCCATAATTTCCCTGTTAAAAAAGGATCCTCATTTTAAACAGCGCGTCTGCCAGTTGGAACAAATATAGCATAGACCGTTGTTAGTTTCATCCACCGCGGACAGCGGCGATTATATGGACTCGTTTATGATGAAACTTACCGGAAAAATATAACCATCCCTAGGAACACGCTGAATTACAGCGTTTGCCGGACACTCATTCAAATAAACTGGCAAGCGCCGTCCGGAAACATGAGTTTCCGGACAAATACCGTCTATTTTTTATCGTCAACAACTTCGTAGTCTACGTCTTCGGCGCCGTTGTTCGGAGCGCTCCCTCCAGACGCATCCTGCTCTCCGGCGTTAAAACCGCCTGCTTCAGGCTGAGCCCCAGTTCCACTTTTCGCACCTTGCTGCTTGTAGAGTTCTTCGGCTATTTTATAGGCCGTCTGCTTCAGAACTTCTGTTTTCGCTTTTATATCCTCGACACTGCCGTTCTCAAGGCTCTTGCGAAGCTCGGCTATAGCCTCCTCCGTCTTCGCCTTATCTGCCGCGTTCAGTTTATCACCTAGATCCTTTATATTTTTTTCAGAACTATAAATCAGCGAATCTGCCTCGTTTCTTGCCTCAGCTTTTTCTTTCTCATGTTTGTCCTCTTCCGCGTGAAGTTCGGCCTCTTTGACCATGCGATTGATGTCGGCTTCGCTTAAACCGGAAGAGCTTTCGATGCGTATTTTCTGTTCCTTGCCGGAGCCCAGATCTTTCGCCGAAACATGAACTATGCCGTTAGCATCTATATCGAATGTAACTTCGACCTGCGGAATTCCGCGTGGAGCCGGCGGAATCCCTTCAAGGTTGAAGTTGCCGAGGGTACGGTTCTGATTCGCCATTTCGCGTTCACCCTGCAAGACGTGTATGGTAACCGCCGTCTGTCCATCCGCCGCCGTCGAGAACACCTGACTCTTTTTTGTCGGTATCGTCGTGTTACGTGGTATAAGTTTTGTCATCACGCTGCCTAAAGTTTCAATGCCGAGTGAAAGCGGGGTAACATCGAGCAGCAACACATCTTTAACGTCGCCGCCCAAAATGCCGCCCTGTATAGCCGCACCTATGGCAACCGCCTCGTCCGGGTTCACTCCTTTGTTTGGCTCTTTTTTAAATAAGTCTTTTACTATTTGCTGCACAGCCGGAATGCGGGTCGAGCCGCCTACGAGTATGACCTCGTCAATCTGATCGGAGGAGAGTCCGGCGTCCGTGAGGGCCTTTTTGCACGGCTCCTTCGTGCGTTCAAGCAGGTCGTCTACTAATTGCTCGAATTTCGCCCGTGTGAGTGTCTTTTGCAGATGCTTAGGCCCGCTCGCGTCTGCCGTGATGAACGGCAGGTTGATGTCCGTGGTCTGCATGGCGGAAAGTTCAATTTTCGCCTTTTCCGCCGCTTCGCGCAGGCGCTGAAGCGCCATCCTGTCAAGTCCTAGATCTATACCGGTATCTTTCTTGAACTCCGCTATTAGCCATTCCTGAACGCGGCGATCGAAATCATCGCCGCCTAGATGCGTATCGCCGTTGGTGGATTTGACTTCAAAAACTCCGTCGCCAAGTTCTAGGATGGAAACATCGAATGTCCCGCCGCCAAGGTCGTAAACCGCTATCGTCTTTTCTTTTTTCTGGTCCTTATTGAATCCGAACGCGAGGGCGGCGGCTGTCGGTTCGTTGATTATGCGTTTTACATCAAGTCCGGCTATTTTACCAGCGTCCTTAGTGGCCTGTCGCTGCGCGTCGTTAAAGTACGCCGGCACAGTGATGACCGCTTCGTTCACGGCTTCGCCTAGATAATCTTCCGCTGTTTTTTTCATTTTTTGCAGGATAAACGCGGATATTTCCTGAGGCGAATACTGCTTGCCGTTTACATCTATGCGTACGTCGTCCCCTTGTTCCGCTACTTTATACGGCACCAGTTTCATTTCGTTAGTAACTTCGGAAAAACGCCGTCCCATGAAGCGTTTAATTGAAAAAATAGTGTTTTCCGGATTTGTGATCATCTGGTTTTTTGCCGGAACACCGACAAGCCGCTCGCCTTTCGCGGTAAAGCCTACTATAGAGGGCGTTGTCCGTCCGCCTTCCGAGTTTTGTATAACTACAGTTTCGCCGCCTTCCAGCACCGATACGCACGAATTCGTAGTTCCCAAATCAATGCCGATAATTTTACCCATTTTTTGCTCCTGTTAATTTTAAAATCGAGCTGACGCCCTATATTGAACTTGTTCAACCGCGTAAGATTACGGTTTGTCTAACAAGTCTAACAAAATACCCCGTATTTTGTTGTTTTTCAATGTCCGCCGTCCGCATACGGAAATTCCGGTTTACGAACATTACTCCAAAAAACGATCTCTCGAAAACGCGCGTTTTCAAAGTTGTCGTTATTCACCGCCGTCAACGATATCTATCTCTGTTTCCGGCATCGCAACCTTCACTTTAGCGGTGCGTACTACTCTGTCTTTCAGAGTATAACCTTTGGCAAAGTCTTCTTTAACGGTGGGTTCGCTGACATCCGGTGATTTTTCCATGAAAAGCGCCTCATGACGCTCTGGATCAAAGGGCGTGCCTGCCGAATCGTAGCGTTTCAGCCCCCATTTATTTTCGAGTTGGCTAAGAAGTCTTTTTTCTATCATGACGATGCCTTCACGAAACGAGTCAAAATCCGCCTCCGTTTTTGCTGAAGCGCCCGCAACACTGATGGCGCGCTCGAAATCGTCAAGAATGGCGATAAGATCAAGCAATAAACTCTGATTCGCGAATTCAATCGCGTCCTGCTTCTCTTTGACGATGCGTTTTCGGAAATTTTCAAAATCGGCGGCTTTCCGCAAATACTGATCGCTCAACTCCGCGAGTTTTCGTTCCAATTCCGCGATTTTTTCCGCTTCGTTTGTCGATGAACCGCATTCCGTCCGGTTTTGCGCGTCAGACTCATGGATGTTTTCAGTCCGCGCATCTCCGTAATCGTTCTCCCCGCGATTTTCCGCATCTCCTTCAGCGGCTTCCGCGGAATTTAACGGCGAATTCTCATTAAATCCTTCTTTCATGGCGCAAAATAAATCCTTGTAATAATTTTTTTAGCAAATGGCAATTGTCCCTAAAACACCCTAAAGGACCGCTAAAATTTTCATATATGCAAAAATATATATGCTCTGCTAAAAAAGGTCAATCCCCGCACATTTACCTTTCCAGCAATTCTCATTTTAAAAACCATGACAACCTGTTAGGTATGAGAGATGGCATTATAAAGCGGCTGCTTGGCAGTTTGCGGAATGCCGGGGATAGCACCCACGATGTACGGCGTAGGAGGAACGCCCTGCGGTATCGGATTACGGACGCTCTGATATGCGCCTTTGCTGTATTTTTTTTGTATCCGTCACTACTCCATTTTCAGCGTATTATGAAAGCCAAATGGCAGCGAGGCAACACGGAAACCCTGTTTGGAGTGTCTAAAATACCCCACGACAACAAGATACCGGAACTTATGAACGGCACAGATACCGGGATATTGTCGGAGGTACTCATGGACAAACTGCGAACGTATGGATGGGATGGGGTGCTACTGGCGCGATAGGCGAGCTGTACCCCATGCGTCACGAAAGGTATGGTGCGGCCATTGCTGGCACATTACGAAGGACGAGGATACGCGGCATATTACCCATAGCACGGCAGCAGTAGCGGTGGTAAGACC
>JAIRSB010000125.1 GCA_031255655.1 Spirochaetaceae bacterium
CCCCGCGCTTTTGACTCTGGCACTCTACTTTAGCGGCGCTGTGTATTACCGGGCTATGCGATTTTGCAGTTGACTTCGCCTTTTCCAGCCCATAGGGATTCAATCTCCATCCTACCGGGAGCGTTTCCGGTTTCAGCCAATAACTGGGCTATAATATGCCTGTCCAGAAAGAGCGAAAGAGACAGAAAAGGCTTTTCTTTTGATGCATTCGTTACCATAGTTGTTCCCGGCATATAAACACAGGAAATAAGACAATAGCCCCTGTCGTATTGGTGCTCTTCGCTGCCAATGACGGCTTCTGCGCGTCCGCGTTATACCTGTTGGCATTTTGCAAGTTGAAGTGCTATGATACTTAGCGGTAATATAGCAATAAGGAGAAATGACAATGAGAAGAAAAGACAGGGAAATTACATCTATTGATAAAAAAATAGAAATTATAGAAAAAAATAAGGTTTGCAGAATAGCTTTATCTAAAGATGATTTTCCGTACATAGTGCCGCTAAACTATGGATATAGATTTGAAAAAAATAAGCTGACATTGTATTTTCACAGCGCGGCGGAAGGCAAAAAAATTGACATCATTAAAGAAAATAACAATACCTGCTTTGAAATAGACTGCGATTGCAAATTAATTGAAAACGAAAAACCATGTTCTTACGGATATGAGTTCAAAAGCGTTATAGGGTTTGGTAAAATGATAATCACAGAAACAGCCGAAGAAAAAATAAACGGATTAAACATATTAATGAAACATCAAACTGGAAAAGAAACGCTGTGCAATTTTCCTGAAGAAGCGCTGGAAAAACTAATCGTATACAAAATGGAAGTTGAGGAATTTACAGGAAAGCAAAGATAGATAATATAAAATCATCCGCCCGCGTCACAGACGCGGGCGGATGATTCAAGCCTCGCGACAGGAAAGTTTACAATAACGAAGGGCTCATCCCGGAATAATCGTTATCTATCTTAAGCTCGTCAAAAATCTGGGAAATCTGGCCGCGATGATGAGTATGGTGCGCGGTAAGCTGCTGAAGCATAAACCAGAGCGGCACAGCGTCAGGTTTTCCGCCGTACCAGTCTAACTTAATAGGCAAATCAAGATCGTCATTCCGTAAAGCTTTTGTCAATGCGATATAGCCGCTGTCCGCCGCCCCAATCGAGGTAGCGGTCTCCTGCCACTGCTCATCAGTCAAAACGCCCTCCGGTGCGTGGGGAACCGCCGCGATTACCGCGAGCGCGTCAGAGGCCGCGGCATTGCCGGAAAGCGCCTTGGTAAACAAACCGGAAATGTAGCAAGAGCCGCCCAAAATATGGCGCACGATACCGGAAAGACTGCCGTAAAAACTCCCTCGCTCTTTTTCCCTTTCGGCATGGGGAAGATTCCTTAGAATCTCGATAATTTTACTATTTGCTTCGGCGTTATACCTAGCAAAAATAATGTATGGTTTTGTCATATCAGACTCCTTATCAAAGAATTAAAAAATTCTATCCGAAAATCCGCTCTTGTTGAACCCCGTCGGCGAATTTTGTTAGACATTTCTTAAGATAGTCGCCATTGCGGAGCACTCGCGCGTCTTTTCGTAAAATCGTCAAGGCTGTTAAACACGCCGTTAAATGCCGATATTAAAGGGATGAGGGCTTGCCGCCGTCAATCAAATCAAGCGGACAGGGGCGAAGCGCGCGATAATAATGTGAATTGCGCGAATTACATGACTGTCGTTTAGCAGGAACGCTACGAAAAACCAGAAAGCTTTTTCAGTAATATATGAAGATGACGATGTTATAGCCGTAAACAAAAGTTCCGGCATAGTAGTATGCGCCGATCGCTGGAATTATTCAAAACGCCGGCTTGATGCGCTGGTTGCCGAATTTACAGGCAGGCGACTTTTTACAGTACACCGGATAGATGCCGGGACTTCCGGCATTGTTGTTTTCACCAAAAACTCTGCGGCACACCGGCGTTTGTCCATAGCGTTTGAAACAAGAAAAATACACAAGATATACACCGCTGTTGTGCGCGGTATACCGAATTGGCTGGAAACTCGCTGTGACGCACCGCTGGTGATCAACGGTGACAAACGTCATAGAACCATCATTGACAAGTACCGCGGCAAAAAGTCGCTGACTCGCTTTAGGCTTACTGCCCGCGCCGGAGACGCCGCCGTCGTTGAGGCACTGCCGGAAAGCGGAAGGACGCATCAAATTAGGGTGCATCTTGCGAGTTTGGGTCATCCGATAGTTTGCGACGCGCTGTATGGCAGAGATACTCCGCTTTTTCTTTCATCGTTCAAACGGAGTTGGCGTGGAAATCATTTTGACGAGCGACCTTTGATAGCGCGTCTCGCGCTGCACGCCGCAAAACTAACGCTGCCTACGCGTAACGCTAAAGAATTGACAATAGAAGCGCCGTATCCTAAAGATATGGCCGCTGTAATCAGGCAGATAGAAAAGTTGTCAAATATACCGCCGCCATGTTCCTAAAAGACGGCGGCGGCATATCAAGTATGCCGGAAGAAGTTCCGGCAAATCCGTAAAAACTACATTTCCGCGATTCGGCTTCTTAAGTTTAGGATGTACGACGGCTCTACGGAGAGTTCGTCGAGTCCCATGTCCATGAATGTTTGCGTTAAATCGCTTTCGGCTCCTAACATTCCGCAAATTCCGCACCATATTCCGGCTTTATGCGCGTTTTCTATTGTCATTCGAATCATGCGCAAAATAGCTTCGTGGTGTGTGTCCACAAAATCGCTGATGGCTTCGTTCTGTCTGTCTACGGCCAGGGTGTACTGCGTAAGGTCGTTTGTGCCTATGCTGAAAAAGTCCGCCTCTTTCGCCAGTAAATCGCTGATTATTACTGATGCGGGGGTTTCTATCATGATGCCTATCGGCGTTTTCTCGTTGAACGCGATTTTCTCGGCTGCCAGTTCTTTGCGTACTTCCGCCGCGAGTTCTTTTGCGCTGCGGAGTTCTTGTACGCTGGAAATCATCGGGAACATTATCGCTACGTTCCCGAATGCCGAGGCGCGGTAGATGGCGCGAAGCTGCGTCTTGAATAGTTCGGGGCGCGTTAGGCAGATGCGGATTGCCCGCATTCCAAGTGCGGGATTTTCTTCATGGGGTAGTCCGAAGTAACCTGCCTGTTTGTCCGCGCCGATGTCGAGTGTGCGGATGATTACTTGTCTTTCGCCCATTTTTTCGGCGACTTTGCGGTAGCTTTCGTACTGAATGTCTTCGTTAGGGTAGTCGTCGCGGCCTAAGTACATGAACTCGCTGCGGAGTAGTCCTATGCCTTCGGCATCTCCGCCAAGCGCCGCCTCGACATCGGCGACCGAGCCGATATTCGCATAAAGTTTGATTTTACGTCCGCCTTTTGTAAGTGTCGGTTTTCCGCGAAATTTTTCGAGGAGCGCGTTTTCTTTTTCTATGCGTTTTTTCTTTTCGGAGAGTTCATTGAGTATTTTTTTATCGGGGTCTATGTAAAGGACGCCTGTCTCTCCGTCAATGGCCGCTTCTTTGTTCGCTAGTCCGCTTGAAAGCGACGCGCCTAGTCCGATGATTGCCGGTATTCCCATTGTCCGCGCAAATATCGCCGTGTGCGAATTGGCCGCGCCCGCTTGGGAAACTAGAGCAAGCACTTTGCTGCGGTCGAATTGCGCTGTCTCGCTCGGCGTAAAGTCGTCCGACGCTAGGATGACGGGTTCCGGCCCGGACGTTACGTCTTGCTGTGTTCCAGAAAGTATGGCTATGACGCGCCGCGATACGTCTTGTATGTCTATGGCGCGTTCTTTCATGTACTCGTCGTCCATTTCGGCAAAATCCTGCGCGAGACGCCCGCCCGCTTCCATTACGGCGTACTCGGCGCAGACTCGTTGTGTCTCGATCATCTTGATGATGGGGTCTGTGTAATCGGTGTCGCTAAGCATCATGCAATGGATTTCAAACAATCGCGCGTTTTCGCTCCCGACTTTTTCTGCCATCTTCGCCGCCAGCTCGCTCAATTGGGCTGCCGCGGTTGAGCACGCGGCTTTGAATCGCTCGATTTCCCCAGCCGTATCGGTAACCGGTTTTTTTTCGACAACGAAATTCGACCTCTCGAAAAACACGATGCGTCCTGCCGCTATGCCGCGTGAAACGCCCTTTCCTTGTAATGTAATCATAATTATATAATCTCCTTAACCTGTTAGTTGTAAATTTTTGACAAAAACGTTTCGGCGAGTCTCACCGTTTTGCTTCTATCCAGACCATCAAATTCCAACGAAATCTGGCTGACCTTTTACTCACATCTTACTTCAAGCTAACATTTTGTTGGTACATCCATAAGACTTGCTTTTTATCTTATCATGCCTTTTAAATTTCCGCAAATTTTTTGTTCATATTGAAGATCGGCGGATTGGGCGGGATAAGTGGCATCAGACGGCAAGTCTTGTGAGGAATTTACCGTTGCGGGCGGACGCGGGATTGACACAAGTCCGTAAAAAGCGGTAAGGTTTTTAAATTGAGCGCCGGAAAATGAAACAGCGCTGATTTTATTTTTAAGGAAGTTGAATCATGTCACGCACTTGCGATATTTGCGGAAAGCATACGATTACCGGCAACAAGGTAAGTCACGCCAAAAACCACACACGCAGAACATGGCGGCCTAATATTAAGAAAATTAAGACGGAAATTGACGGAACTACAGTAACTATTAAAATTTGTGCGCGTTGTCTGAAAAGTGATTTTGTTACGCGGAAAATTCTTGTAAAGAGTTAAGCCGTTCGGCGTGAATGTATGACAAACGTCATTTCTCTGGGCGGTTCAATCGTCGCGCCAGACAAGGTTGATGAAAGCTATCTCGAAAAGTTTGCGGGCATGATTAAAGAATTTCTGCTCGATGATGTTGCTCGGCGTTTTATCATTGTTGTCGGCGGCGGCGGGCCGGCGCGGACGTGGCAGGCAGCGTACCGGAGAATTAGCACGGCGTTAGGCGACTCCGTGAAAGACGAATGCGCGGATTGGATAGGCATAATGGCGACTCGTCTGAACGCTCAACTTGTGAAAGCGATATTCGGCGCTTACTGCGAGGACGACGTGGTTACAGACCCGAGCGCGGAGTATGATGGACGGAATTTTTTCACCGGACGGGTTCTTGTCGCCGCCGGATGGAAACCCGGTTTTTCTTCAGATAATGACGCGGTATTGCTTGCCGTTCGTTTCGGAGCGAAAACTCTCATCAATCTGTCGAACATAGAAAAAGTGTATACCGCAGACCCCAAAACCGATTCGTCCGCAAAGCCGATCGATAGTATCAAATGGGAAGACTTTCGCGCTATAACAGGCGATAAGTGGACGCCAGGAAAGAATGTCCCGTTTGATCCCGTTGCGAGCCGCGCCGCTGAAAAATCCGGAATTGATGTTATCTGTGCCGCAGGGCGCAATCTTGAAAATCTTCGCCAAATACTGTGCGGGGCTACCTACACCGGGACTCTCATCCACGCATGATTTAACTGGTCCAGCGCAGTGGACTGGTCGGACTTAATGGCTAGAAAAGTAATTATATCTCCATATTCTACAGCAATCCTCAGTTTAAAAAAATAACACCTTAAAGCAACAAAATACAGACGAAATATGTATGAAATAGTAGCCAATACTTAAGATAAAATTGATTATATCGTTATTTTCGGGCTTTCTTCATGTGAAAAATTTCTAAAATGAGAATTGCT
>JAIRSB010000188.1 GCA_031255655.1 Spirochaetaceae bacterium
TACTATATTCATACATATTTCGTCTGTATTTTGTTGTTTATAAGGTGTTGTTTTTCTAAACGGAGAATTGATGTTGGTCTATTGACACTTTTTGACGTTTATGGCAGTATGTTTTCCTATGAAAACTATTTTTGTAAAACCCGCGGACGTTGAGCGGAAGTGGTTCCTTATTGATGCCGAAGGAAAGGCATTGGGACGGTTGGCGGCTAAAGCGGCCTCCATTGTCCGCGGAAAAGAGAAGGCGGTATTCGCGCCTCATCACGAACTTGGCGATTACGTTGTGCTTATAAACGCGGATAAGGTTACGGTGAGCGGTCGTAAATACGAGGAAAAGTTATATCACCATCATACCGGTTTTCCGGGCGGACTTAAAACGCAGACATATAAAGAACTTGCCAACAGGCATCCGACCGCGCCGGTTGAGGCCGCCATTCGCGGTATGTTGCCGAAAGGCCCGCTGGGCAGGAAAATATTTAATAATGTTAAAGTTTACGCGGGCGGTAAACATCCGCATTCCGCGCAGAATCCTGAAAAAATTGATTTTTAACCGGTAGTGAACGGTTTTTCTTAAACGAGGTATTTTGTGATTAGAAATCTGGGTATCGGAACAGGCAGGCGAAAGACTTCCGTAGCCCGCGTCTATGTGCGCGATGGCAGCGGAAAAATTACCGTAAATGGCAGAATTTTGAACGAGTATTTTACACGGAGTGAGCACGTTAATATCGCGCTTTCTCCGCTTATGGTGGTGGCCGGAGAAAATAAGTTCGACGTGCTTATCAACGTGTACGGAGGCGGTATAAACGGCCAGGCCGGAGCTTGCCGGCACGGACTTGCTCGTGCTTTGTGTCAGGTTGACGAAGCCAATTACGCAAGCCTGCGCAGCAATGGTTTTTTGACCCGCGACAGCCGCATGGTTGAGCGTAAAAAATATGGTCAGGCCGGAGCGCGTAAACGTTTTCAATTTTCAAAACGTTAAAACTGTCCGCTTAACATTCGCGTTTTTTCAAACAAATACAGCGGGATGCAAGTTTATGGCGGTGTCGGTGTTTTATCGGATTTGCCATAGCTCGGACAGTGAAGTGAGTGATTGTGATGGAAAACATTCCAGTAAGCCAGACGCTTTTCAGTATGCCTTGCGGCTTGTTGCACGGGCAGAACAATTTAGAGCGGGGCTTTCGTTAAAACTTCAGAAAAAAGGCTATAGTAAAACCGATATCTCGAAAGCCGCCGAAAAACTGTCCGTGATGGGAATGTTAGATGACTCACGTTATGCCCGTCTCTGGCTTGCTTCACGTATGAAACGCGGTTCCGCATCCCCGCGAGAATTGTTAGCCGTTCTTTGCAGTAAAGGCATAAGTCACGCTACCGCTTCTGCGGCATTAAAATGGTTGTTTTCTGATTCTGGCGAAGAGCCTTCAAACAGCGAGATTACTCTTTTGCGTCGTTACATAGCTAAAAAGCGTGAAGGATTGTCTGTCGTTGATTTGAGGAAAAGGCTGCGATTTGAAGGATTTAGCTTCGAGGTTTTGGACTGCTTAGTTGACGAATGATTTTATTTGTAAGGAAAAAATCCAGTGAACATGTCCGCTTTTGACGCACTTGTTTACGGACGTGTCCAAGGCGTTGGATTTCGCTTTTACGCCTGTGCTGAAGCGGCGCGCTACGGAATTTCCGGCTGGATTCGTAATAATCCGGGCGGCGAAGTGGAAATTTGTGCGGAAGGTAGTCCGGAAAATCTGCAACATTTTCTTGAATGGCTGCGTAAAGGTCCGCCAGTTGCCAGGGTTGATTCTGTGGACGCCCGCTGGCGTGAAGCACGGAGAACGTATAAAGGTTTTTCTGTGGACTACGGCTTATGAATAATAAGCTGCTGTTCGTTCTCTTCTTTTTTTTGTTCGGTTTACAGTTTGCCGTCTCATGGGATTTTATCCTCAAAGGTGGCGTGGATTATGCCTCCTACCCTCCCACCAGTGAAAGTTCTGTGGGCAGTGTCTTTACGCCGGAATTTTTGCCTGTTGCCGGAGCCACGCTCAAAGGCGATTTTGCCGGTATGTATAATTACAACATTAGCTGCGGCAGCGACCCTATCTGGCGTAACACAGCTTCCGGGGATATAGGCTGCTATTTCGGAAACGTCAACATGAGTATCGGCTTTTTCACAGGTACGGACGATTTTACTTTCAAATATACTGATATCGGGTTTTCAGGCAGGGCAGGCATCGAGTTTCCTGGCGCTTTTCTAGTGAAAGCCGGTTTTGCGTCCAGTGTAAATTACGATACCAAAGCTGCTGGAACAAGCAGGCGACAAATGATCGACGCACAGGCTGGGTTTTGGCTGCCCCATATACTCATTATTGCAGAGCTTCAGATGAAAGATTATACGAAACAAGTTACGGAAACTTTGGACATCCACACAAGCCGTGTAAGATACACCGGCTCTATGGATATTTTCGCAAAAAATATGCCGTACCGTATATGCTTCTCGTTTGGCTATCAGGTTTTATCCCGCATAATGACCGAATCCGTCCCTTTGGAAGAATCGAATTATGAATCGTTCCTTGCCGGTTTTCGTTTTTATTTTCAGGCAGGCAAAACTTTCGCGTGGTTTATTGAAGGCGAAGCGCCTTTCACGATTGCCGGAAGTTTCAAGTTTTTCTATAACGCTTCATTGGGGCTTGTGTTTTCATATCCGGAAAGCTAAGAATTTACCGCGTGCCGTCAGCGATATGCTGTTAGCGAAAGGTTTTCATGAAATTTTGCGAAGTTCCGCCTTTCGCGCCGGCGGCACGTCCCATTTTTGACATTCTTTTCATCATGACGCGCATTTTTTCAAACTGCTTGATAAGACGCGCCACCTCCGCAACCGATGTGCCGGACCCCCGGGCTATTCGAGCGCGGCGGGACGGCCCGATAATCAAATAATTTGCCCGCTCTTTCAATGTCATCGAACAGAGTATTATCTCTTGTTTTTTAAGATTTGCTTTTTCAATATCGTCATCGCTTAACTGTCCGGCCATTCCAGGTATCATGCCTATCATTGACTGCAATGAGCCCATCTTCTTTACCGCTCTAAGCTGCGAAAGCCAGTCCTCAAGCGTAAGTTCGTTTTCCAGCATCTTTTGCTGGATGGCCAGAGCTTCCTTCTGGTCGATAGCTTGCTGCGCTTTTTCTACCAGAGTTACCACATCCCCCATGCCGAGTATGCGGCTGGCGAATCGCTCAGGATAAAATGGCTCGAAATCCTCTGGTTTTTCGCCTATACCCACGAATTTAAGCGGTTTTCCGGTAACGGTTTTAAGAGAAAGTGCAGCACCGCCGCGTGTGTCTGAATCAAACTTTGTAAGAATTACGCCGGAAAGTCCTATTTTTTCATCAAAGGTTTTCGCTATGTCAACCGCGGATTGTCCGGTCATAGCGTCCGCTACAAGGAGAAGTTCATCCGGATTAGCGGCATTTTTCAGCCGCGCCAGTTCCTCCATCATGACATCGTCAAGCTGTAACCGTCCGGCGGTGTCGACGATTACAGTGTCAATCATATTCTTTTTTGCCCACGAAAGCGCGGCGGTGTAAACCTTGATGGCGTCTTTAACGCCGTCCTCGCGATAGACCGGTACGTCAATCTGTCGTCCCAGCGTGGAAAGTTGCTCCATCGCAGCTGGACGGACAAGGTCGCAGGCAGCCAGCAAGGGTTTCCGCCCCTCTTTCTTGAGCCGCGCCGCCAGCTTTGCCGAGCTTGTAGTCTTGCCGGAACCTTGCAAGCCGAGCATCAGTATCACAGAAACCTGATCAGTGTTTTTTAGAGCAAGTCCATGATTTCCGCCGCCAAGGTATGATGTGATTTTGTCATGAACGATTTTTATAAACTGCTGTCCGGGATCGACAGCCCGCAGAACTTTTGCTCCTTTAGCTTCCTCAATCGTGGAATTGACGAAACGTCTGGCGACACGGACATTGACATCCGCCTCAAGCAACGCGATTTTAATCGCGTTGACCGCGTCCTCTATATTTTTTTCGCTGATTTGTGATTTTCCCGAGACAAAACGCATGGCATCTTGTATTTTTAATGTTAATTTATCGAACATATTCCGCCTCTCTCACTTTTCCCAGCTTCCGTTTAACCAGTTAAGCTCGTCATCCCACGTGAAGCCGCTGAAAATTATGCGGTTTAGAATCGGAAAGTACGAGCCCTTTATCGTTTTTTCAGGGAATTGCAAATATATTATACCGAAACTCGCGGCGCAGGGAAGCTCCTCCTCCCAGTCCTCTGTCCCTTCCTCCTTCCATCGCACATGAGTGTTGTCAATTTCCATAAGCATCATTTTATCAATTAGACGGACTCTGCTGTTTTTCCGCCATTTTCCCTGAGCCGCTAAATCGTTCCAAAGCACAGTTTCACAGGTGCAGAATGCAAACACCGTTGTGACGGCGATCACTAAGAGGACGCGCCACTTGTTACCAGAATATGCCGCACACTTCATATCCACATATTAGCATACTGCGGCTTCAAAGCCCAGTTCTCACCGCCGGAATTTTGGAATCCGCGCCCGCTTGACAGTGGCTTTGTTATTATCGAAAATTATATTGTAAGGAGCGGTAATGGGAATTCACAATATCATGGAAGAATTAGTTCTTTCGGAGCTTGATAAGATTTGCAACAGTGTCAAAAAAGACAATGTGCAAGATATTTGTCTGTGTACGCAATGCCGGTTGGATGCGGCTTGTTACGCGCTGAACAGACTTGAACCGCACTATATAGTTTCAAGCAGGGGTATTTTGCGCGAAGAGCATTTTGATGCGGGAAATATGCAGAAGTTGGTGGATATTACCAGCCTTGTTTATCAGGGGTTAAAGCAGGTGGGGATAAACCGCCGGCCAGGGTTTGAGCATAAAGATTGCATCGAACAAAAGTCCGACGAGGCTGCGGCTTATTTTAACATTCCGGTGATTATCGGCAGAGTGTTTGACGGGCGTTCTTTCGAACCTGTTAGAGGAATAGATATTGAGTTGTTTTTGAATGATAGTCCAGTTAAAATGAAGGATGCTAATTGGCAAAATCCGTTCAGACTTATCGAAAAAAATGAAGGGGCGTTTACTTTTTGGCCTGTAAGTATTCCCGCAAAAAAGGCCGGGGAACAAAAACTTTTTAATTTTTCGGTAAAAATCCCAATAGTGGACGCACTACCTCTTATTCATTATTTTGAACTGCCTGTAGTGAGTGAAAAAGATATAGTAAACTCTCTTGCCATGAACCGCACACACAAGATAGCGGATCTGTATGTATTCGATTGTTGAGGAAAGCGAATATCCTTTTGTTGCGAAAAAACGCCGAAAAACGCGATTTTATTGTTTTTCTATGTTTAGTCTATTAGCATAAATTCTGAAAAATACAATTCTTTTATCTTTCCCAAATATAATAAAGAGTTGTATCTAGAAAGTAAGCCTTGTTTTAGCAATGTTTCATTGGCGAGTAACGGGCTGTCTGCCGGAACCGAAGCAAAGTAATCAACTGTTTCTGAACGAAATTTACCAACGTTAAGTGAAAGTTCTTCCAGAAAAGCGCCATCAGTATCATCGTATGGGAATTCAACCGCTATTACAACAGTGGAACCAACATTCACGGAAATTTCATTGGTCTGCGTGGGAGGAGCTAGTTTTACCCGCATTCTGCCTATTCCTGTAAATATAGGCGTTTCAGGCTTACCTACTCCCGCGCTTTTAGCGGCGATTTTTTCGTGCGGCTTTGCGGCCAAGACCCAAATAGTTCCCAGCACGATCGCGGCAATCAGTGCCGCCAAAATAACGGATAGAATCCGTTCCAGAAGAAAATATCTATTCCGTGTTGTAGTCAATGAGCGTCGTCACTTTTGTATCGCCAAGTTTCTTTCCGTATCCAAGAAAAGGAAGTCCGACAACTCCAAAGATTTCAGGAGTAATGGCTCCGGCCTCAGTCAGCAGTTCACAGGCAGCCTGAAGGGTACCTCCTGTCGCTATAAGATCATCAACTATCAGAATGCGGCTGTCCTTTTTTATATCATCAGGATTGATCTCAATCTCCGCCGATCCGTACTCAAGCTCGAATGATTTATGTGATGTTTTTCGCGGCAATTTTCCTTTTTTTCGCACAAGGATGAGCGGAATTCCCATACGGTACGCGAAAGGAGAAGCAAACACAAAACCACGCGCTTCAATTGCGGCTACCGCGCCAAATTTTTTATCGCCGTATATCTCAATCATACGGTCAATGCAAAAGCAAAATGCTTTAGGAGTGGTCAAAATACCAGTAATATCATAAAACAGTATTCCTTTTGTGGGGAAATCCGGTACTTTACAAATATAATCATCAATGTTGAGCGCAGTCATATCAGAACTCTATCTTGAAGTATTCGTTTTTGTCAAGAACTCGCGTTGCGTCACCAGCAATTCTCATTTTAGAAATTTTTCACATGAATAAAGCCCGAAATGACGATATAATTGATTTTATTTCAAGTTATTGTCTGCTATTTCATGAATATTTCGTCTATATTTTGTTGCTTTAAGGTGTTGTTTTTCCAAAATGAGAATTGCTGGTGCGGCGGGGCAGATACTAGACTTTTTCTCAATTTTGTCATAATATTTCGATATGAAGCGCGTTTTTCTTTTAGTTTTTGCGCTCTGTTTAGCTCTGAACACCGCTTTTACTCAG